>CAYNWR010000062.1:0-1888 GCA_964400915.1 uncultured Burkholderiaceae bacterium | reverse complement strand
TCAATCGCGTTCGCCGCTTTCGTACAAGGTTTCGCGGCCCATGCGGTCCAGCACGAGTTCGGCCGTCCAGGGCAGCATGAGGGCTCCACAACGGCTGTCGCGATACAGGCGCTCCAGCGGCAGGTGGCGCATGATGCTTTGCCCCCCGCAGGTGCGCAGCGCCAGGCGCGCGATGTCATTGGCGCCCTCCATGATGCTGTACTGCGCGGCATACAGGCGCATGCGTTCGTCCTTGCTGGGGTGGGGCTTGGCCTCGTGGATCGCACGGGTGAACAGGCTGCGCATGGATTCGAGCTGAATGCGCATCTGCGCCACGGCAATCTGCTTGGTGGCGTACATGCGGCGCTTGACCGGCGGCTCGCCAGGCACCTCGCCCCGCAGGTAGCTCACCGTGAAGTCATAGGCGGCGTTGGCCACCCCCAGGTAGGTCGGCGCCAGGGTGAAGAACATCGCCGGCCAGGTTTGTGCGGCACGGTGGTAGACACCGCGGGGCAGCAACTGATCGGCGTCGGGCACAAACACGTCCTTGAAGGTGAGGGTTCGGCTGACGGTGCCGCGCATGCCCACGGGATCCCATTCGCCGCTGATCGCAAAGCCGTCGGCACGGGCGTCCACGGCCAGGTACAGGGTGTCGCGGGCGTCGGGCTGCTGATCGCCCTTGTCTTCGGTGCACAACACGCCGTAGAAATGCGCCGAGCCGGCAAGGCTGGCAAATATCTTGCGCCCATTGACCAGCCAGCCCGATTCGCCGCCCCGCTCTGCGCGGCGTGCGGTGGTGCCAAACGGCGCGCGCCCGGCGGCTGCAGCGCTGCCCTCCGAGAAGGGTTGTGCGTAGATGGCACCGTCCTGGACAACACGGGCAAAGTGCCGGCCGCGCCGCGCCGCGTGCTCGGCGCGCTCGGCCTCGCTCATGTCGATGCCATCGGCCAGGGGACCCGTCCACAGCGAACTGCTCGCATGCATGTTCCAGGTCAGGGATGTGGTGCCGCAAAAACGCCCGATCTCAGCCGCCACCATCATGTAGGTGGGGTAGTCGGCGCCCAGGCCACCGTCGGACGCCGGCACACACAGCGCCAACAGACCCGCCTCACGCAGGTCGTCGTAGTTGGCTTGGGGAAACGTCGCCGTGCGGTCCCACTGTGCGGCCCGGTCGGCAAATCGATCGCGTCCCAGTTCGTGGGCCAGTGCAAGCAGGCGGCGCTGCTGCGCCGTAAAGGGCATGTCGCCCACGGCGGGGGTGAATCCAAGTGTGTCCATGATGGTCCGCAGTCAGTGGTGGGTGGGCGCCTGTGATTCGGCCAGGAAATCCAGCACGTGAGCGTCGAAATCGTCGGGCGCCTCGAGGTTCATCAGGTGCCCGACACCTTTCATCTCGACCAGCCGGGCACCCGCGATGGATTCGCGCATGCGGTTCATGCTGGCCACGGACGCGTTGCGATCGAACTCACCGGCGATCAGGAGCGTGGGCACGGCGACGGCCGACAGCGCCGCCTGGCGGTCAAAAGTCACCAGCGCCTGCACCGCACGGCGGTAGGTGGCCGGGGGCACCTGGGCCATGCATTGTTCGGCCAGGCGCACGCCTTCGGGCAAGGCGGCCGGGCCGATCATCTGCGGCACCAAGCGCGCCGCGATCTGGCCCATGGTCTGTCCCGCATCCAGCGGCTGCATGCGCTGCGCAACGAATTCGTCGCACCAGGCCTGCGCAACCTGTCCATTGGGTTTGCGCCCGAACGACGCCGAGGTGCCACACAGCACCAGGCGCCCCACCAGCTCGGGTCGGCGCGCCACAAGCTCCTGCGCCACCATGCCGCCCATGCTGTGGCCCACGAGGATGGCCGCCTCGCTGCACCGAAGCTGCGCAATCAGGGCGGCACAGGCATCGGCAAGG
>CAYNWR010000061.1:0-10860 GCA_964400915.1 uncultured Burkholderiaceae bacterium | reverse complement strand
AAGCTGTGCATCACGCCCTTGGGCGTGCCGGTGGAGCCCGAGGTGTACATCAGCAGGCACAGATCGTCGGCCTTGCGGCTGGGTTTGCCCGCGATGGGCTCGGATTTGGCGACGATCGAATCCCAGGTGTCAAAGTTGACCTTGGGCGACAGCGGAAAGGCAATGCAGGGCATGTCGGCGGGAACGCCGGCCTTTTGCTGCTCCCAGCTGTCGAGCTTGCCCACGAACAGCAGCGCTGCGCCGCTGTGGGTGAGTACGTAGCGAACGGTGTCGGGGCCTTCGGTGGGGAAGATCGCCACGGTGGTGTGGCCCGCCATCCAGATGGCCAATTCGGCCATCATGAAATGCGCACTGTTCTTCGACAGGATCGCGATGCGCGAACCGGGCTCGAAGCCGCGGCCCTTCAGGTGGGTGGCCATGCGGCGGGCCTGGTCGACCACCTGCGCCCAGGTGTAGTCGACCACCTGGCCGCCACCGGTGGGCTGGGTCAAGAAGACTTGATTTGCGCGTTGGGCCTCGTGTTCATAGACGTAGTCGAGGATGAGCTTGGCTGAGGCCATGGGCGATGCTCCGGGTTCGTTGGCGAAAACCCGACATCCTATGCGTGTGCTGGGGCAGCGGAATCGGGGAAAACGCCGCTGCCCAGGTGCAAACCGCTACAAATGGGCGCTTATTTCAGCGGGATTCGCGCCGTGCGAGCCAGACCGTGGCTGCTGCGATCAACACCCCGCCTGCGATGGTGCTGGCACTGGGGACATCGGCAAACAACCACCATCCGATCAGCGCGGACCAGACCAGATCGAGGAATTTGGTGCTCTGGGTGGCCGAGATGTCGGCCGAGCGAAACGATTGGGTCAGGCAGTAGTGGCCGGCGGTGCCCAGCACGCCGCACCAGAAAAAGCCCACCCATTGGGCCGTGCTGGGCCATTGCCAGACCGGAATCGCCAGCGGCAGGCTCAGGAGCGACACGGTGATGGCCTGCCAGATCAGGATCGTCATCGTGGACTCGCTGCGCGTGAGTGCCTTGGTCACAAGAAAGGACGCCGCGAACAGGGGGGCCGATGCCAGCATCACCAGGTGGTACAGCCCACCGCCGCCGGCCCACTGGATCTTGGGCGCCACCACGATCATCACGCCCACGAAACCCAGCAGCGTGGCCACCCAGCGTTCCCAACGCATGGGCTCCTTGAAGAACAGCCAGGCGCCGATCAGGATGAAAATCGGCCCGGTGAATCCGATGGCGGTCATGTCGGCCAGCGGAATCTTGGGTAGGGCCACAAACCACAGGCACAGGCCGACGGTGTGCAGCGCCCCGCGCGTGAACTGACCGCCCACCCGCTGCGGCCAATAACGCGCCGGCCCGTGCCGGACGATCAGGGGCAACAGCACCACGAACGCGAAGGCGTAGCGCAGGAACTGCGACTGGAACGGCTCGATGACCAGCGAGAGGGCGCGCATGAGCGCGTTGAGCATCGAAAAAAGCAGGCCCGCGCCCACCGCCCAGCCCATCGCTCGCTCGGTGACACTCAGCCCATCGTGCCAGCGGCGAAACGCCGTGGCCAGGCGCGCCGGCGCGCGCGCGTCAGGCACGCTTCTTCAACTTGACCGGCCGGTGCTTGCCGTCTGCGGCCAGAACCCGCGTGGACACCGCGGGCGCCACCTGATGCTCCGTCAGCAGCTTTTCCGCGCGCTCCGCATCACCCTGCTTGCGCAGCATGATCGCCGCGTCCACCAGAAACGACAGGGTGCGGTTGCGGCGGCCGAATTCAGGATCTTGCGGGTCTGACATGGGATGGGCCAGGGCGTGTCGCCATGGAATGCCACGATCTTAGAGAAAGCCGCGCAAGCCTGCAATGCAATGCGCTGCGTCAGGCAAGGGCCAAGCGCGTGACGCGCTGCGGGTCAGCCACGTCGGCCTCGTCGTGGGTGACCAGCAGCGTGGGCACGCCGCGTGCGCGGATGAGGTCAAACACGTGCCGGCGCATGCGCTCGCGCAGCGCCGCGTCCAGGCGCGCAAAGGGCTCGTCCAGCAGCAGGGCGCGCGGCTTGGCCAGCAGGGCCCGCATCAGGGCGACCCGGGCGCGTTGGCCGCCCGACAGCGTGCCGGGATCGGCGGCGCCCAGGCCATCGAGTTCGAGGTCGCCCAAGGCCTGCTGCACGGTGGCCATGCGTTCGTGGCGGGGACCGGGGGGCACGGCGAACAGCAGGTTTTCGGCCACGCTCATGTGGGGGTAGAGCAGGTCGTCCTGGAACAGGATGCCCACACGTCGGCGCGATGTCGGCCAGGTGGAGATGTCCTGCCCGTCCAGCAGCACCGACGCCTCGCACCGAAACGCGGGATCGAGGGTGCCGCAGACCAGCGCGAGCACGCTGGATTTGCCCGACCCGCTGGGGCCCATCAGGGTGTGGATGGCGCCGGCCGGGATGGACAGATGCAGATCGGTGATCAGGGCGTGGGTGCCCAGGGTGAGACGGCGAACATGGACATCGAGTGCCATGGTCAAGCCGCCTTGCCAACACCGGGGAACCCGCCGGGCATCCCGCCAGATCCCACACGGGTGGTAAACCGCCGTGGCCGGCCCCACCAGACGGCCACGGCAAAGCCCAACGCTGGCAGCAACCACTGCAGGGTGGCAAACGCAGCCAACAGCGAGCGTTGACCCCCACTGGCAAGGGTGACCGCCTCGGTCGTGACGGTGCTGACACGGCCGGCGCCCACATACAGGGTGGGCAGGTACTGCGCAACGCTCACGGCGACGCCCACGGCCCAGGCCGAGGCGATGGACGCACGCAGCAGCGGCCACTTCACCCGCAGCAAGAATCGCGCGTGCGAATGGCCCAGGCTGTAGGCCACCTGGGCGTGCCGGCGGTCGAATCCCAGGAAGGCGGGTGTCAAGGCGATCAGCACGTAGGGCAGACAGGCCAAAACGTGCGCGAGCAGCACACCCGCCCAACGGCCGTCGACGCCCAGATCCAGGCTCAGCCGGTGCAGGCCGATCACCCACAACACGGATGGCAACATCAGCGGCAACAGCAGCAGGCGGCGCAAGCCGCTGTCCCAGGTGCCGGTGGCCAGGTCGAGCCAGGCCAAGGCCCAGCCCATCGCGATGGTGCTGGCGACCAAGGCCAGGCTCAGGGTGTCCAACAGGGTTCCCGAAGCCGCCCAGACACTTTGCCAGGCGGCAACCGTCCATTGCTCGGGCCAGGCATCGGGAAATGGCCAGGAACCTGCGCTGCTGGACAGCAGCAGCAGCAGGCCCACCAGCGCATAGAGACCGGCACCCGCAGCCAATCCCGCTCGCGCCAGGCGGCCTCTGCGGTGCTGGGCTTGCTGGCTGCGCCCGCGTTGTCCGTTCAGACGCCTTCGGTGTCCCCATCTCAAGTGCACGAGCAGCGACAGCAGCGCCGCACCGGCCGCCACAGCGGCGGCCAACACCATCGCCGCCGCTGCACCTTTGGCGTTCACTTCGGGATCGGCATCGAGCAGCCACTGCCAGGCCAGCGCCGCCAGCGTGGGGGGGGTGGTGGGGCCGATGATCAACGCGACATCGACCACCGTGAGGCTGTAGGCCAGCACGGCCAGCAGCGGGGCGAGCAGGCGGGGCGTCAGTTGCGGTGCGATCACGCGCCACCAGGCGCTCGCGGCCGAATAGCCCAGGGTCTGAGCCAGTCGCCACTCGCGCGGCCAGCGCTCGCGCACGTCGTCGCGCTGCAACTGGCTGGCAGCCGACCAAAGCAGGTAGGGCACCTCCTTGAGCACCAGCACAGCCACGAGCCCCAAGCCCCAGGGATCCTGGGTGAGCGGCCAGGGCGGCGGATCGACCAGGCCCGTGAGCGAAGGCGACACCAGGCGCAAGGCCCAGCCGCTGGGCGCGATCAGAAAGGCAAAGCCGATGGCAAACGCGGCGTGGGGTGTGGCCAGGGCCGGTGGCAGGGCCTTCATCAACCGGGACCAGGCCGGGTGGGTGTGCGTGCCGGCGATCAGCACAGCCGTGAACACCGCCGACAAGGTGGTGGCCAGCACGCCCACCAGCAGGCTGATGCCCAGGGCGGGCAGCCACTGCGGATCAGCGCGCAGGGCCAGCCAGCCCGTGGGTTGCGCCGCCGTGGCCAGGGCACGCGCCAGCACCCACAGCAAGGGCACGGCCACCAGCGCAGCCAGCATCACGACGGCTGCCGTCGCCGGGCCGCGCGCCTTGCCCGCAGCATTAGGGCTCCTCAACGTGGTCCTTTTCGGTCGTGTGGAAAGGCCCTAGGCCACGAAGCGGTAGAACAGGTTGTCGTTGCGCATCGGATGCTCGCGCGTCACGTGAACGATCAAGCCCCAGCCCATGAGCCGGTTGAGCACGTTCTCGGCGGTGATGGCTGAAACCTTCTCGTGCCCAGCCACCCAAGCCACGGCCTCACTGCCCACAAAACACCGCTCGTAGGTGCGGGCCAGAAAACGCCGGTCGGCCACCGCTGGGCCGCCTTTTTCACGCATGGCGGCATAAATGGGCCCCAAGCGAGCATCGCGGCTTGCAGCATTGCTATCAAATCTGAAGAAGTTGCCGCCCGCGGCAAACGGCTGCTCATAGGCCACGTGGTGCAGCATGCCCAGGCGCTGCAGGCTGAGCCCCAGCGCTTCGGCCTGGGCCGCGTCCAGCCGATGCGTGGCCATCAGCGCTGCGGCCGCGGCCTCGCCGGTCACACACTCGGGGTAGGTGGTCAGGCGATACCGCAGGTTGGCGACCGGCAAGCGATCGGCCAGGCCCATCGCCACTTCCTCGGCGCCCTGGCCGGTGAGCTGCCGCACACGCGCCCGGCGTGCCCCGCGCGACTCGGCGCGAATCTGCATGGCGCCCAGAAACCGCCCCAGGCTTTCCGCATCCGCCGGTGGTACACCCATCATCGCCTGGGCCTGTTGCACCGCAGGAAATTCGAAGCCGGTGACCGCTTCGGGGCTGATCTCGCTCAGGACCCCGGCATAGCCCAGGCCGCGCAACCACTGCCGGTCGCTGTCCCACACGGGGCCGCTGTCGCCGCGCACCAGGAACACACGGGCGCAGGCCTGGGGGCCGAGCAAGTCGGCCAGGGCCAGGACATGAGGGACGTCCTCGGGCAAGGCGGCGGTTTCGATGATGGCCAGGCTCCTGGCTTGTGCCTGCAGCGTGTCGGCCGCACGGCGCAGCGCTGCGCGTTGGGGCGCCAGCTCGGTGGGTGCGACCTGCGACGCCATGAGCATGGCACGCGCGGTCTTGTGTGCCACCTCGTCGTTCAGGAGCAAAAACGCCGTGGGGGTGGGCGTACTCATGCGGGAATCTCCGTGATGTGCAGGGCCGCAAACTGACGGGCCGGGCCTTGCGAGGCAGCGCCATTTTGCGCGTGGCGCTGAAGATGCCCTGGCCGCGCCATCAGGTGCCGTAGCGGCGCGTCCATTCGCGCTCGATCGGATCGACCCAGCTCCCGTGCGGCTCGAGGATCACCGGTGCCGATGCCGCCACCTGACCCGGTCGAGGGGCGGCACCGAAATGCGCGCGATCGGAAGCGCCAAGGCGGTCGATGGCCAACACCGTGGGATCGCCCCAGACCGCAATGTCGGCCTTGCGCCCCTGGGCCTGCGCCGACAGCATGAAGTTGATGAAGACTTGCGCCGCCTCCTTGGCGCTTGAGTTGAAGGGGATCGCCAGAAAGTGCGTGTTGCCGATGGTGCCGGCCGGGAACTGCCAGGCGTACACACTCTCGGGCAGGCGCTTGGCCGCGATCTCGTTGGCCGCTTCGTTGGGGTTGAACGCCAGTGCGATCCACAACTCGCCGTCGGCCAGCATCTGCCGGATGGCGGCCGGGTTGGCGGGAAACTGCTTGCCGCCGCGCCACAGGTGCGGATGCAATTGATCCAGGTAGGCCCACAGCGGTGCCGTGACCCGCGCAAAGGCTTCGGCGTCGTGGGGGCGATACAGCACCGCACGATCGGGCAGTTGTTCCAGCAAGACCTGCTTGAGAAAAGTGGTGCCCACAAAGGCCGGCGGGCGCGGATAACTCAGCCGGCCCGGATGCGTGCGCGCAAAGGCCAGCCACTCGGCGCTGCTGCGGGGTGGTTCGGCCACCCGCCGACGATCGGCATAGAAGGTGAACTGCGCCATGCCCCACGGCGCTTCGAGGCCTTCGACGGGCTCCGAAAAATCCATGCGCGTGGTGGGCTTGCCTTGTACATCCACCAGGCTGAAATTGGGCAAGGATTCCGCAAACGGGCCAAACAGCAAGGCCTCGCGCTTCATGGCAAGAAAGTTCTCGCCGTTGATCCAGATCACGTCCACACTGCCGCCGCTGGTGCGCCCGGCAGCCTTTTCGTTGCGCACGCGCCGAACGGCTTCGACCGTGTCGGTGAGCTTCACGTGTTCCACACCAATGCCATGCAGGCGCTGCACCTCGGCGGCGGCCCATTGCAAGTAGGCATTGACGCGGTCGCTGCCGCCCCAGGCGTTGAGGAAAACCTTCTGACCTCTGGCGCGCGATTCGATAGCGGCCCAAGTGGCCGCCCCGACGGTCTGTGCCCAAGCCGAAGGGCCGAGCCAGGGCGCAACACCGGCCAGCGCCAGGACAGCCCGTCGCGATGCGCGGGAACCGACATCCAATCCGTCGTCAAGCTTCATGAACATCCACTGGTGAAACAAAGATTTCGCATCGAAGGGATACGCACCTGGGCATGGGTCGGATGCGCGCCGGATTTCTTACGGCGCTTTCGTCGAACGCTTGCAGCAATGGTCGCCTTGCGTTGGGCTGCCCAGCGGCTTGCATCACGCCAGCAGGGCCTGCGCAAATTCGTGCGCCCGAAAGCGCTGCAGGTCTTCGAGTTTTTCGCCGATGCCAATGAAATACACGGGCAGAGGGCGCGGCGCCGACCCGGCCGCTGGCCGTGCGCGTTCGCGTGCCCACAGCGCAATGGCACACAGGGCCCCGCCCTTGGCCGTGCCATCGAGCTTGGTCACCACCAGGCCGGTCAGGTTCAGGGTCTGGTCGAAGGCCTTGACCTGGGTCAGCGCGTTCTGCCCCGTGTTGCCATCGATCACCAACAGCACCTCGTGGGGCGCACCGTCTTGCGCCTTGCCCACCACCCGCGAGACCTTCTTCAGCTCTTCCATCAGGTGCAGCTGGGTGGGCAGACGGCCGGCCGTGTCCACGATGACCACATCGCGTCCGCGCGATCGGGCGGCGGTGATGGCATCGTGGCAGACCGCCGCCGGATCACCGTCGGCCTGGCTCACGATCTCCACCTGATTGCGCCCGGCCCAGACCATCAGCTGCTCGCGTGCCGCGGCGCGAAAGGTGTCGGCCGCAGCCAGCAGCACGTGCGCACCCGCGTCGGCCAGGTGCCTTGTGAGCTTGCCGATGGTGGTGGTCTTGCCCGCCCCGTTGACACCAGCCACCATGATGACCGTGGGCGTTGCGCGCCCCACCACCAATTCGGCCTCGAGCCCGGCCAGCAGGTCAGCGACGGCGTCGACGAGCAGCAGGCGCACGGCCTGCGGATCCTGCGCGCGGGTGTCCTTCACCCGTTGCTTGAGATCGGTCAGCAGATGCTCCGTGGCCGCAACGCCTGTATCGGCCAGCAGCAGGGCCTCTTCGAGCTCCTCGTACAGGGCCGCGTCGATCTTGGTGCCCGTGAACACCGCTGCAATGCCAGTTCCGGTGCGCGCCAGACCGGCCTTGAGGCGCTGCATCCAACTGCCCTTCGCCGGCTCGGGCGCAGGTGCGGGTGCAGGCGAAGGCGACGGCGTGGACGTCGCCAGTGGGTTGCCGGGGGCGGCTGCTTGCGTGGGTGTTGGTGAAACAGCCGCATCCGCTGGCGGTGCGCCGGTCGTGTCCTGGGTGCTTGGGGGGCTTTTTCGACGAAAGAAACTGAACATTCGGGCGTCTCTAGAATCCATCGATTCTATGAAGTGGCTTCCGACGCTCCTCGCACTGACCGGGTTGGTGGCCATACCGGCTTCGGCGCAGCCCGTCAATACAACAAGCGCGCCAGCAGCCGCACCGGTGCCCGCCACGCCCACCGCGCCCGCACCCACCGTGCGCACCGAAGTCTTCACGCTGGCCAATGGCATGACCCTCATCGTGCGCCCCGATCGCCGTGCGCCCACGGTCGTGCACATGGTGTGGGTGCGTGTGGGGTCGATGGACGAGGTCGACGGCACCAGTGGTGTGGCGCATGTGCTGGAACACATGCTCTTCAAGGGCACGGCCACGCTGGCGCCGGGCGAGTTCTCGCGCCGGGTGGCCGCCCTGGGCGGGCGCGAGAACGCCTTCACGGCGCGCGACTACACGGGCTACTACCAGCAGGTGCCCTCCGAGCGCCTGGAGGACGTGATGAAGCTCGAGGCCGATCGCTTTGCCAACAACCGCTGGGCCGACGACGAGTTTCGCCGCGAAATCGAGGTCGTCAAGGAAGAGCGGCGCCTGCGCACCGACGACAACCCGCGCTCGCGCCTGTACGAATCGATGTCGGCTGTGATGTACCAGGCGGCGCCCTACCGGCGGCCGATCGTGGGCTGGATGAGCGATCTGGACGCGATGACACCCGAGGATGTGCGCGATTTCTACCGGCGCTGGTACACACCCTCCAATGCGGCTGTGGTGGTGGCTGGTGATGTCGATGTGGCAACCGTGCGTGCCCTGGCCGAGCGGCACTATGGCGGCATTGCGGCCCGCCCGGTGCCCGAGCGCAAGCCGCGTGAGGAGCCAGCACAAAACGGCCTGCGCCGCCTGGTGCTCAAGGCGCCGGCCGATCAGGCCTATGTGGTATTGGCCTTCAAGGTGCCGCAGCTGTCGCAGCGATTTGCGCAGGCGCCCAGCGACAGCGACCGTGACGCCCTGGCGCTCACCATGCTGGCATCGGTGCTGGACGGGCATCGCGGGGCGCGGCTGGACCGTGCGCTGACGCAGGGCCCCGATCGTGTGGCCGACAGCGCAGGTGCCGGCAACGGCCTCTGGGGGCGCGGGCCGCAGTCCTTCGTGCTCGACGCGGTGGTGGCCGCCGGCAAGACCCCCGAGCAGGTGGAGGCCGCTCTGCGGGAGCAGGTGGCACGTGTGGCGCGCGAAGGCGTGAACGAAGCCGAGCTGCGCCGCGTCAAGACCCAATGGCTCGCAGCCGAGGTCTACAAGCTCGATTCGGTCTTCAACCAGGCGCGCGAGATCGGTGTCCAGTGGATCCTTGGCCACCGCCCCGAGGTGCGCGAGCAGCTTCTGGCGCAGTTGCGCGCCGTCACGGCCGAGCAGGTACAACGTGTGGCGCAGCGGTATTTTGGCGACGACGAATTGACCATTGCGCACCTGTTGCCGGCACCGCGGGCGGCGGGTGCGGCGCCGGCGCGTCGCACGCCAGCCCCAGGCTTGCGCCATTGATCATGCCGTTTGCTATTAATAGTATAGCTAACATACGAGCCTGGGCGCTCGTTATCGGCCTGTTTTTTTCTCAAGTGGCCTTTGCGGGCCTGCCAGTGCAGGTCTGGACCACTGCACAGGGTGCGCGCGTGTGGCTGATCGAGGCACCCGCCATCGAGATGATCGACGTGCAGATCGATTTCGACGCCGGCAGTCGGCGCGATCCCTCGCATCAGGTGGGCCTGGCGTCGGCGCTGGCGGGCTTGATGTCCGCAGGCGTGCGTGCCACGCAAGGGGCGCCTGCCTTGGACGAAAACGCCCTGTCGGAGGCCTGGGCCGATCTGGGCGCCAGTTTTGGTGCCTCGGCCGGAGCCGACCGCCTGGGTTTCTCGCTGCGCAGCCTCACCGACGCGGACATCCTGGCCCGGGTGGTGGCCCTGGCCGCGCAGCAACTGGCGCATCCCAGCTTTCCAGCGGATGTCTGGGCGCGCGAGCGCGAGCGCCTCAAGGCCTCGCTGCGCGAGTCTCGCACGCGCCCTGCGACGGTGGCGGGCCGTGCCTTTGCCCAGGCGGTGTATGGCGGTCACCCCTACGGACGCGAAACGACCGAAGCCACGCTGGATGCGATCTCGGTGGCCGATGTCGCAGCCCTGCACGCCCGGGCGGTGCGGGCCTGCGCCGCCACCGTCAGCCTGGTGGGCGCCGTCACGCGCGAGCAGGCGCAGGCGCTGGTCACGCGGCTGCTCGCCGGCTTGCCGCAGGGCGCCTGCACCGCGCCCGACGCGGTTGCCGAGGTACCGCCCCTGGCACAGGCCCAGGAACGCCGCATTTCCTTCGAATCGGCACAGGCGCATGTTTTCGTGGGTCAACCCGGCGTGCGCCGCGACGACCCCGATCTGTTTGCGCTCACCGTGGGCAACTACATCCTGGGGGGCGGCGGATTTGTCTCGCGCCTGTCCACCGAGGTGCGCGAAAAGCGTGGCCTGAGCTACAGCGTCTACAGCTACTTCTCCCCCGGTCGCCATGCCGGCGCCTTCACCGTCGGGCTGCAGACACGCCCCGATCAGGCCGATCAGGCCCTGGGTGTGGTGCGCGAGGTGCTCACGCGTTTTGTGGCCGATGGCCCGACGGAGGCCGAGCTGGCTGCCGCCAAGGCCAACCTGGTCGGCGGTTTTTCGCTGCGCATCGACAGCAACCGCAAGCTGCTGGACAACCTGTCCACCATGGCCTGGTTTGGCCTGGCCCCCGACTACCTGGACACCTGGCGCAGCCAGGTGCAGGCGGTGCGGGTGGCCGATATCCAGGCGGCTTTCCGTCGCGTGCTCGATCCGCAGCGCATGGTGACGGTGGTGCTGGGAGCCAAGCCGTGATGCGTCCATCGCCCCCGCAGCGGCAGCGGCCGCCGGGGGTGGTTCGCATCATCGGCGGCACGCTCAAACGAAGTCGCCTGGACGTCCCCGATCGCCCGGGTTTGCGCCCCACGCCCGATCGCGTGCGCGAAAC
>CAYNWR010000060.1:0-10869 GCA_964400915.1 uncultured Burkholderiaceae bacterium | reverse complement strand
CTGCCCATCACCGGCCTGGCCCAGGCCAGCGCCCGGCCCGAAAAATTCATCGGCATCCACTTCTTCAGCCCGGTGGACAAGATGAAACTGGTGGAGATCATCCGTGGCGCCAAGACCGACGACGAAACCGTGGCCGGCGCCTACGACTACGTGCAGGCCCTGGGCAAGATCCCGATCGTGGTCAACGATTCGCGCGGTTTCTACACCAGCCGCACCTTCGGCACCTTTGTGCGTGAAGGCGCCACCATGCTGGGTGAAGGCATCCCCGCCGCGGTCATCGAAAACGCCGGACTGCAGTCCGGCATGCCCGTGGGCCCGCTGGCCGTGATCGACGAGACCTCGCTGAGCCTGAGCGTGCATGTGATGGATCAGACGCGCGCCGACCTGGCCGCCGAGGGCAAGGCGTTCACCCCCTCCGCCGGTGACCTGCTGATCGAGCGCATGGTGAAGGAACTCAAGCGCCCCGGGCGGGCCGGTGGTGGCGGCTTCTATGACTACCCGCCCGGCCAGAAGAAAACCCTGTGGCCAGGCCTCAAGGCGCACTTCGAGAAGCCCAGCATCACCTGGGACATGGCCGAACTGAAGGATCGGCTGCTGGTGCGCCAGGCCATGGAAACCGCGCGCTGCCTGCATGAAGGGGTGCTGACTTCCGTCCACGACGGCAACATCGGGTCGATCTTCGGCATCGGGTTTCCCGCATGGACGGGCGGTGCCCTGCAATTCATCTACGGCATGGGCATCGACGCGTTTGCCGCCCGTGCCAACGAACTCGCCTTGCGCCATGGCGAACGCTTCGAGCTCACGGCCAGCGTGCAGGAAACCCTGCGCAAGTTCCAACCTGTCTATTGACGTTGATCGCCATGCCCCACCCATCTGTATTGCGGCGCCAAGCAGCACCATCGGATCCGCACTTCGCGACAGCGTCGGCTCCTCATGGGGGCCGAGGTCGTCACGCGGCAGCGCCCAGCCGCCGACGCGCCCTGGCCACCTTGGCCGGCGCGGCGGTGGCCGTCCACGCGCCAGATGTCTGGGCGCAGGGTGATCGCCCGATCAGCCTCGTCGTGTCCTACCCGGCAGGCGGTGGTGCCGACCTGATGGCCCGTCTGATCGCGCCCCATCTGGGCAGTGCGCTTGGGCGCAACGTCGTGGTCGAGAACAAGCCCGGCGGCAGCGGACAGATCGCAGCGGCCATGGTTGCCAAGGCGGCGCCCGACGGCAACACGCTGCTGCTGGATGCCTCGTCGTTTGCGGTCAACCCCTCGCTGTTTCCGCGCCTGCCCTACGACAGCCAGAAAGACTTCACGCCGTTGGGCATCGTGGCACTGTTTCCCAATGTGCTGGTGTGCACGCCGTCCTTCGAGGCGCGCAGCGTCAAGGACGTGGTGCGCCTGGCCAAGGCCAGCCCCGGGCGGCTGGCCTATGCGTCCTCGGGCAATGGCTCGGCCCAGCACCTGGCCGGTGCACTGTTCGAGGATCGTGCGGGTGTGCAGCTGGTTCACGTGCCCTACCGCGGCGGCGGTCCGGCGCTCAACGACGTGATTGGCGGGCAGGTGCCGCTGTTCTTTGCCAACGTGGCGTCGTCCCTCGGTCACATCCAGGCGGGCAAGTTGCGGCCCCTGGGTGCCACCGCGCGGCGCCGAGCGCGTGCCTTGCCGGACGTGCCCACCATGGAGGAAGCGGGCGTGCCGGGATACGAGGTGCTCGAATGGAACCCCGTGCTGGCCCCGGCGGGCTTGTCCGAATCGACGCGCAAGACCTTGCGGGCTGCGCTGGCCAAGGCGGTGGCCGAACCCGAGGTGCTCGGGCGCATCCGCAGCCTGAGCGGCGACACCCTGCCCGACGCCTCCGAGGCGGCGGTTGCCGCCTTTCTGAAGGCCCAACAAGCCCAATGGGCGCGCATCATTGCCGACCGCAAGATCACCAGCGGCTGATCGGCGATCAGCGGCGGTACGGCTTTTCCACCCTTGCAAGCCGTGATCGACCCGCCCCTGATCCAGCCTGGTCAGGCAAGCGGCTGGGATTGCCACGTTCACCTTTTTGACACCGCCCAGCCCGTGCGCGCGGGCCACTACACGCCGGCGGACGCTCGGCTGGACGACCTGACCCGCCAGGCACAGCCGCACGGGATCGGCCGCTTTGTGCTGGTGCAGCCCAGCGTGTACGGCAGCAACAACCAACTGGTGCTGCAGGCCCTGGCCGCCAGCGGCGGCCGGCACCGTGGGGTGGTGGTGCTGGACGAACCGCCCGACGACACCCAACTGGCGCAATGGCATCAACTGGGTGTGCGTGGGGTCCGGCTGAACCTGTTCTCGCCAGTGGGCGATCGCGCACGCGATTGGGCGGCACACGCCAGGCAGCTGGCGGCGGCAATCGGGGGCAGCGGTTGGCACCTGCAGTGGTATGCAAGGCCGCAAGATCTGCCGGCGCTGGCAGACCTTCAGGTGCAATGCGAGGTGCCTTTTGTGCTGGATCACTTTGCAAGCCTGGGTCCCGACGATGCGGCGGCGCATCCCCACCTGTCATCGGCCTTGCAGCGCCTGGCCGACGCCGGTGCCTGGATCAAGCTGTCGGCACCCTACCGCGTGCGTGGCGCAGCGCACGCCACGCGGTGGCGCGCCCACGCCCAAGACGCGGCGCGGGCATTCAGCGCGCGCACCGTCTGGGGATCCGATTGGCCACACACCGCGTTCGAACCAGGGCAGGCACCCCGCTATGGCGATCTGGTGGCCGATGCGAGCGAGCTTCTGGGCAACGGCGCCTTTGCGGCATTGGTCACGGAAAACGCGGCGCGCTTGTACAACTGAAGGCTTCCGCCGAACGGCGGTTTGGGTAAAGTGCCAACCATGGACGTCATCGGAACCAACGGCAACGACTCGCTGGACGGCACCAGCGGCAACGATTCGCTGCGTGGCCTGGATGGCAACGACCTGTTGCGTGCGAGCGCCGGCAACGACACGCTGGACGGCGGCGCCGGCACCAGCGATGCCGCCAGCTACGCCGATTGGGCCTTCGGCATCACAGCCAGCCTGAACTCGGGTGTCGTGACCTCCTCCGGCAAGAGCGACGTGCTCATCGGCATCGAATGGTTGATCGGCACCGCGCGCGACGACACGCTCACCGGCAGCTCGGTGTCCAATTTTCTGGACGGGCGCACGGGGGACGACCTGCTGCAGGGCCTGGCCGGCAACGACCTGATCGAAGGCGGCGACGGCGAAGACACCCTGATGGGGGGCGACGGCGACGATTCACTCAAGGGCGGTGACGGGGTTGATCTGGTGACCTACACGGGCGCCAGCACGGGCGTTGTCGTCGACCTGGCGGCGGGCACGGCCACGGGTCAGGGCTCGGACACGATCGCCAAGATCGAAAACGCGCAAGGTTCGGCGTTCAACGACCGGCTGTCGGGTGGCGATGGTGTCAACCAGTTGCGCGGCGCGCAAGGCAACGACACGCTGATCGGCCTGGGCGGCTTCGACATGCTCGAAGGCGGTGTGGGCAACGATTCGCTCGACGGCGGCGACGGTTTCGATTTTGCAATCTTCCAAAGCTCAGATGGCGCGGTGACGGTTGACCTTTCGACGGGACGTGCCAGCAGCAGCGCGCTGGGCACAGACACCCTGGTGGGCATCGAAGCCGTGTACGGCACGGCCCTGGGCGATTCGATCACCGGGGACGCGGCGCGCAACGTCGTGATCGCCAACAACGGGGGCGACACGGTCAGCGGCATGGATGGCGACGACCTGCTGATCACCGAGGCAGGCGACGATTCGGTGCTGGGCGGCGCCGGCAACGATCGCATCAACGGCGGCAACGGCAGCGACACGATCAACGGCGGCGATGGCAACGACACCCTCATGGGCTGGTACGGCGACAACCGCATCGAAGGTGGCAACGGCACTGACACGGTGGTGTACCTGAAGGCGCAGTCACGCTACAAGGTCACACAGACCGGCGCGGATGCGTGGATCGTGCAGGACCGCTCGGGCAAAGGCACCGACACCTTGAGTGGCATCGAGAACCTGCAGTTTGCCCAGTCCGGATCGACGATCAGTGGCCGCGCGGGCGATGCGCTGATCGAGAGCGTGGGCTTCAACGACATCGCCAGTTACGCCGATGCGGCGCAGCGCGTGCGCATCGACCTAAGCGCCGGCACCGCCATCGGCACGAACTTCAACAACGTGCTGGTGGGCTTTCGCAGCGTGCGAGGCTCGGCGGGGCACGATCTGATCCAGGGCGACGCCGACGACAACTCGCTGGAGGGAGGCGACGGCAACGATTGGCTGGACGCTGGCGACGGCAGCGACACCGCCAGCTACAAGACCGCCACGCTGGGCGTTGCGGTCGACCTGTCCACGGGGCGCGCAAGTGGTGGGGCTGGCAGCGACACGCTCAGCGGATTCGAGAACCTTGAAGGCTCGGTCCTTGCCGATGCGCTCACGGGCGATTCGGCGGACAACACCCTGGATGGTGGCAGTGGCGCCGACACCTTGAGTGGTGGTGCAGGCGCCGACGTCTATCTTGTCGACAGCCTGGGCGACATCGTGCTGGAGACTGCGCCGGTCAAAGCCTCCAGTGTCGAGACCGATGAGCTGACGCAGGCGCTGGACCTGGGCAGCGAGATCGACACCGTGGTGGCCAGCATCAGCTACACACTGACGGCGTTCGTCGAAAACCTCGAACTCGCCACCGAAGCTGGAGCCATCAACGGCACGGGCAACGAACTGAACAACGCCTTGACCGGCAACGACACGGCCAACGTCCTCACCGGGGGCAGCGGCAACGACACCCTCGATGGCGCCAGCGGCATCGACACCGCCACCTACGACGGCGCCCGCAGCCGCTTTGTGACGCGCCTGAACACCGATGGCAGCTTCCAGGTGCAGGACAGCAGCGCCAGCCTGGGCACCGACACCCTGATTGCGGTGGAGCGCCTGCGCTTCACCGATGGCCAGTTCGCCATCGATTTCGGCACCGACGGCTCGGCGCGCGAAGCGGCCCTGCTCATTGGCAGCGCGGTGGGCACAGCCATGCTGTCCGACAAGGCCCTGGTGGCCGCGATCCTCGGCTACTTCGACACGGGCGCCACGATGACCCAGGCCTGCGAGCTGTTGGTGACCGGCGGAACGATGGCCGCGTTGGCCGGTGGGGCGACCAACCTGGCACTGGCCACCCTGCTGTACAGGAACGTGGTGGGTGCCACGCCCGACGCGGCAACTGCCGCGTCGCTGGCCGCCTTGATGGATTCGGGGCAAATGACGCAGGCCCAGTTCTTCAACGCCGTGGCGGTCAGTTCGCTCACCGAAACCGCGGTCAACCTCGTGGGACTGCTCGACACCGGCCTGGCTTTCGCCTGAGCGGCCTCCCCGGGGCCTGGCATCCGCAAACCCCGGCAGCCACAGCGGCAGGGCAGCGGGTTCAAGCCAGGGCCTGGGCCGGGACGCCGCACGGCCCAGGGCCCCGGCAGCGCTGCGGTGCGTGCACGCCGATTTGGCCTGATAATGGACAGCGTCCACCATTTGATGGATTCTGTCCATGAAACCCGAAAAACCATCAAGTGCCGATGTCGAAGCCCTGCGCACGTTCAATCGCTTCTATACACAACGCATCGGCGTGCTCGATCCCTACCTGGGCAGCGATCTGTCGCTCACCGAGGTGCGGGTGCTCTACGAGCTGCATCACCGCGACGCCAGCCAGGCGGGCGTGTCCGCCAGCGAGCTGGGGCTGGCACTGGGCATCGACGCGGCCTACCTGAGCCGGATCCTGCGCCGCTTCGAACAGCGCGCCTGGGTCAAACGCACACCATCGGCGCAGGATGGGCGACGTTTTGCCCTGCACATCACCACCGCCGGGCGCCGCGCCTTTGCCCCGCTTCAGCGGCGGTCCCAGGCGCAGGCGGCGGCCACGCTGGCTCCCCTGGTGCCGACGGCACGGCGGCAGGCGCTGGCGCACATGGCGGCTCTGCAGAACCTGTTGTCTCCGGGGTCGTTGGCGCCAGTGGCGGCCCCTGCCACCCCGCCCCTGCCCGTCGTCGCCCTGCGCGAACCCCAGGCAGGCGACATGGGCTGGGTGGTGCAACAGCACGGCCAGCTGTACGCCCGGGAATTCGGCTGGAACCGTGATTTCGAGGCCCTGGTGGCCGACATCGTGGCCGGCATGATCCGCAAGCACGATCCTGCGTGGGAACGCAGCTGGATCGCCGAACTCGATCACGGCGAGGGACCGCAGCCTGTGGGCAGTGTGTTCGTGGTGCGCAAGAGCCCCACGGTGGCGCAACTGCGCCTGCTGCTGCTCACGCCGCAGGCACGTGGCCTGGGCCTGGGCCGACGCCTGACCGACACCTGCATCCAGTTTGCGCGCGACAAGGGCTATCGCAAGCTCATGCTGTGGACCCACGCCAACCTGGCGGCGGCGCGGGCCATCTACGCCCAGCGTGGATTCGCGCTCACACGCAGCGAGCCCTACCGCGCGTTCGGGCACGATCTGGTCAGCGAGTTCTGGGAGCTCAAGCTCTGAGCCCCGCTGCCACCGGCTCGCGCGCCTGGGCCTTGTGGGCGGCCGCCGCCTGCGGCGTGCAGGTGGGCGCCGCCATGGCGGCCTCGCGCCTGGTGGTGGCCGATGTTCCGCCCATCACCTTTGCCATGTTGCGTTATGGCGTGGCCGCGCTGCTGCTGTGGCCCCTGGTGGTCTGGATGGGGCGGCCGGCAAAGTCCGGGCGCCCGAACCCATCCATGGCCCGCACCGAGGCGCAGGCCGCGCGCGATCTGCCCTGGCGGCAGGTGGCCTGGCTGGCGATCGGTCAGTTTGCCGCCGTGATCGCCTTTCTCAACCACGGGCTGCGCCACATCGACAGCGCCAGCGCCGCGCTGATCTTCAACCTGTTTCCACTGATCGCCATGGCGGTGGCCGTGGCGCTAGGGCACGAGCGCTGGCAACTCAGGCGGGTGCTGGGTCTGGGCGTCGCCTTGGCGGGGGTTGCGGTGTGTGTGGGGCCCGGGATCCGCACCGGTTCGCCAGACTACCTGCTGGGGGCGGGTCTGGTGTTCATGGCGGCCACCGCGGGCGCCGTGAGCAGCGTGCTCAGCCGCCCCGTGCTGCAGGGGGTATCGCCCCTGGGATTTGCGGTGCGCGCCTTCGTGGCGGCCACCGCGTTTCTGGCCATGCTGGCACTGGCGGTCGAACAACCCATGACCGCCCTGCTTCGACTCCAAGCCACGCAGCTGTGGGTGATCGCCGGCATCGGTGCGTCCAGCGCCGGTGCCTACTGGCTGTGGCTGTACGCGCTCAAGCACGAAAGTGCGTCGCGGGTGACCGTCTTTCTCGCGCTCAGCCCCCTGGCGGCGGCTTTTTGCGGCGCCTGGTGGCTGGGCGAGCCGCTGACCATCAGCCTTTTTGCGTCGGTCGCGCTCATCGCCTGCGGCCTCGCGCTGTCCACTCGATAATGTTTGCATGACTGCCAACGGCACCGGGCCCGACACCCCACGCGCCCAACCTCAATCGCCCCTCGATCTGTACCTCTCCTTCACGGCCTTGGCCTTGCAGGGTTTCGGAGGCGTGCTGGTGGTGGTGCAGCGCGAGCTGGTCGAGCGCAAGCGCTGGATGACCCGCGAGGAATTCGTCGAGGAATGGGCGGTGGCGCAGATCCTGCCCGGCCCCAACGTGATCAACCTGGCCCTGATGATCGGCGACCGCTACTTTGGCCTGCGCGGGGCGCTGGCCGGCCTGGCGGGCATTCTCTCGGTGCCCCTGATCATCGTGCTGATGCTGGCCAGCGTCTATTCGCAGTTTTCGGATTCGCCGCGCGTGGTCGGCGCACTGGACGGCATGGCCGCCGTCGCGGCCGGTCTGATCACGGCCACGGGCGTCAAACTCATTCCCGCGCTGGCACGCAACGCGATGGGGCGCCTGGCCTGCGTGGTGATCGGCGCCGCAACGTTTGTCGGCATCGCCTGGCTGCGCTGGCCCCTGGCCTGGGTCGTGCTGGGTGTGGGCATTCCGGCCTGCGTCTGGGCCTGGGTGAGCCTGACGCGCGCTGAGGGCCAGGAGCCGCTGTCGTGACGCCCACGCTCAACCTCACCCCGGCCGACTGGTGGGCCCTGGCGGCCCACTTTGCATCGCTGTCGCTGCTGGCGGTGGGCGGCGCGATCATCACCGCGCCGGACATGCACCGCTACCTGGTGGGCGAGCGCGGCTGGCTCACCGACGCGCAGTTCAACTCGTCCATTGCGCTGGCGCAGGCTGCCCCCGGGCCCAACGTGCTCTTTGTCGCGCTGATGGGCTGGAACGTGGGCCTGAACGCGGGCGGCCCGTGGCTGGGCCTCCTGGGTGTGGTGCTCGCCATGTCCGGCATCCTGCTGCCCTCCAGCGTCCTGACCTATCTGGCCGCACGCTGGGGCCAGCGCAACCGCGAACGCCGCTCGGTGCGCGCCTTCAAGGCCGGCATGGCGCCGGTGGTGGTGGCCTTGCTGGTGGCCACCGGCTGGGTGATGACCACGGGGCTGAGCAAAGGGCCACAAGCCTGGCCCCTGTGGTGCCTGACGGCGGCCTCCGCCTTCCTCGTGTGGCGCACCAAGATCCACCTGCTTTGGCTGCTGGGCTCGGGCGCGCTGCTGGGCGCACTCGGTTGGGTGCACCGATAGCAATCCTAATTTGATAGCAAACTTGATAGATCCGACGCTCGCCAAAGACATGAAAGCATCCGAACTACCCATTCCAGGCCTCAAGCCCTTTGCTTCGCTGACGGTGCAGGTCGATCGCCCGCTGGACGCCGGCATGGCGCCAGGTGGCGTTCGGCGCCTGATCCCCATACTGGGCGGTCAGGTACAGGGCGATGGCTGGACCGCCCGCGTGCTGCCTGGCGGCGCCGATTTCCAGCTGATCGCGGCCGGCAGCGGCACCGCCGAACTGGACGCCCGGTACATGCTGGAGACCGACGCGGGCGATCTGATCTTTGTGAAGAACCGTGCCGTGCGCTCCGGCCCGCCCGAACTGATGGAACGCCTGCGCCGCGGCGAGCCGGTCGACGCCAGCCAGATCTACTTTCGCTGCACCCCGGCGTTCGAGACGGCCTCGCGCTCCATGGCCTGGATCAACGACCGTCTGTTCATCGGCACGGGTGCCCGCGCCCCCACCGAGGTGCTGATCCGCCTGTTCGAAGTGACCTGACCCCTCCAATACCCACCGGAGACCTGCCACCATGACCACCGCCCCTCGTGCGCTCCTGCGCCCCCTTGGCCGCTCCAGCCTGCAAGTGTCGGCGCTGTGTTTTGGCGGCAACGTCTTTGGCTGGACCGTCGACGAGCCGACCTCGTTCAGCCTGCTGGACGCCTGGGTGGACGCCGGCTTCAACTTCATCGACACGGCCGACGTGTACTCGCGCTGGGTGCCGGGGCACACGGGCGGCGAATCGGAAACCATCATCGGCAAGTGGTTCAAGGCCAGTGGCAAGCGCAACCGCGTGGTGCTGGCCACCAAGATCGGCAAACCCATGGGCATCGGCCCCGAGCCCCGGCAGGGCCTGAGCGCGGCGTACATCCGCGCGGAGGTCGAGGCATCGCTCCAGCGCCTGCAAACCGACGTGATCGATCTGTACCAATCGCACGACGACGACACCGGCACCCCCATGGAAGAAACCCTGGGTGCCTACGCCGACCTGATCCGCGCGGGCAAGGTGCGCGCGATTGGCGCGTCCAACCACAGCGCCGCGCGCCTGGCCG
This sequence comes from uncultured Burkholderiaceae bacterium, assembly GCA_964400915.1. GTDB lineage: Bacteria > Pseudomonadota > Gammaproteobacteria > Burkholderiales > Burkholderiaceae_C > CAYNWR01. Next base: position 1,156 of record CAYNWR010000060.1, on the reverse strand, counting down.
AAGCCCTGGCCACGTCGGCGCGCCTGGGCCTGCCGCGCTACGAGAGCCTGCAGCCCTTGTACAACCTGTACGAGCGCAAGGTGTTCGAGGCCGAATTGCAGCCCCTGTGTGTGGCCGAAGGTGTGGGCGTGATCAACTTCTTTGCCCTGGCATCGGGCTTTCTCAGCGGCAAGTACCGCAGCGAGGCCGACGCGCACAAGAGCAAGCGCGGGCCGGGCATCGTGAGCAAATACCTCAACCCGCGCGGGCACGCGATCCTGGCGGCCCTCGATCAGGTGGCCTCGCGCTACGCGGCCACGCCCTCGCAGGTGGCCATCGCGTGGCTGCTGGCCAAACCGGGCATCGCATCGCCCATTGCCAGCGCCACCAGCATCCCCCAGCTTGAACTGCTCGTGGCTGCAGCGGCGCTGCGGCTGGACGCCCAGGCGATGAGCGCCCTGGACGCTGCCAGCCACGAGTGACCCGGGCGCGTCACCCGGCCCGCATCCAGGGGCCGCAGGATCCTTGCACTTCAAGCACGCTCACCCCACCGCCCGCCGATAGGCACGCGGTGAAGACCCCACCGAGCGTGTGAACACCCGAGTGAAGTAGGCCGGATCGCGAAACCCGAGCGAGTAGGCCACCTCGCTGACCCCGTGACCCGAATAACTCAGGCGGCGGCGCGCCTCGCGCATGAGGCGCTGGGCGATCAGCGCCGTGGGCGTGAGACCCCGCACCGCCTGGGTGGCACGGCCCAGGCGCGTGGGCGTGACGGCCAGTTCGGCCGCGTAGCGGCTGGCCGACCAATGCTGCAGGTGGTGCTGGTCCAGCAGGTGCTCGAAACGCCGAACCAGCCGCTGCTGGTTGTTGCCAAGGTGCAGATCGGGGGCGCCATGGCTGCGCAGCAGCTCGCCCAGCAAGACCTGGCAATGCCCATGCAGCAGCAAGCGTTTGCCGGCGACACCTGATCCGCCACCCCCACCGGCGCTCCCAGCGCTGCTGGCGCTGTAGACCATCCCGATCGCCGCCATGCAGCGCGCCAGTTCGGCGCTGGCCTGCGCCACGAAGGATTGCGACATCAGCGTGCGCACGCTGTCTTCGGCGGCCGCAGCGGCATCGACGAACTCGTCCGACAGGGTGAGCACCAGGCCCCGCGCATCGGCCCGAAACCGGAAGG
>CAYNWR010000059.1:0-10877 GCA_964400915.1 uncultured Burkholderiaceae bacterium | reverse complement strand
CATGCGCAAACCTTCCTGTTGCCACCCCGAGCGGTCCGGGCCGGTCCGGGGCGGTCGAACCTCGCATTATCGGCGGGCTGGCAAGCGACTTTCGCCGCAGGCGCTGCGTCCCGCGGCATCGGGACAAGCCCCGCCCCGATTTAGGCGACCTAGCCTAAAACCCCGAGTGGTGCAGGGCTAAAGTGCGCGCGTCACGGCGGTGCATTGCACTTTGGGGGTGCACCGAAGGCGATCTGTTCGAAGTTCACCCAGGAGCGTGCGATGGTCAAGAAAATCGTTTCTCGTGCAGCAGCGGCTGCGGATTCAGCGTCTGCGCGGGGCGGCGCGGCCCTGTCGTCCACCATGCGCGACTCCGCGCAGCAGATCTGGCTGGCAGGCCTTGGCGCGTTCTCCAAGGCCCAGGAAGAAGGCGGCAAGGTCTTCGAGACCCTGGTCAAGGAAGGTTTGAGCATTCAACGCAAGACCCAGGTGGCCGCCGAAGAGAAGATTTCGGAGGCGACCAACCGGGTTGCCAGCGTGGCCACCGGCATCACGGCCAAGGCCACCGGCCAATGGGACAAGTTCGAAGGCATTTTTGAAGATCGCGTTTCACGGGCCTTGAACAAACTCGGGGTTCCGTCGGCCAAGGACATCGAGGTGCTGATCGCCCGCATCGAGGACCTCAACCGCAGTGTGCAGCGGCTGTCGGCCCAGGCCGCCCAACGTCCCGCAGCCGATACCGCTGCGGGCGTGCGGAAGGCTCCTGCGCCCAAGCGAACACGCGGCGCCAAGGTGGCTGGTTGATGGCTTGTTGCGTCGCAGCACCCACGGCGACAGCCGGCCTCTACACTGCTTGACCATGAAGACGCCCGCGCGCAAGCGCAAGTCCCCGACGCGCGCACCCCGCATCGCTCTGGCGCTGGCCGGTGGTGGCCCGCTGGGGGCCATCTACGAAATCGGCGCCCTGTGCGCGCTCGACGAGTGCCTCGTGGGCCTCGATCTGACCCACCTGGATCACTACGTCGGCGTCTCCGCGGGGGGGTTCATCGCGGCCGGGCTTGCCAACGGCATGACGCCGCGCGAGCTTTGCACCGCCTTCATCGATGCCGAGCAGGGCAAGGGCGAGGTGTTCGATCCCGCCTGGCTGCTGGTGCCAGCGTATGGAGAGTTCGCGCGGCGCGGCTTGATGCTGCCCGGAGTGCTGATGGCGGCGCTGTGGCGCCTGACCTTCGGGCGCAAATCGCTGATGCGGGTTCTGGAGACCCTGGGCCCTGCCTTGCCCACCGGTGTGTTTTCCAACGAACAGGTGGACCGGCAACTGGCCGCGTTTTTCTCGCGCGCGGGCCGCACCAACGACTTTCGCCAGCTGCGCACGCAACTGACCCTGGTGGCAACCAACCTGGACAGTGGTGACGCAGCCCCCTTCGGCCGGCCCGGTTGGGATCACATTCCGATCTCGCGCGCCGTGCAGGCCAGCTCCGCATTGCCGGGCCTGTTTCCTCCCGTGGAGATCGACGAAAGCTATTTCGTTGACGGCGCCCTGAAGAAGACCATGCACGCCTCGGTCGCCCTTGACGCGGGCGTTGACCTGCTCCTGTGCCTCAACCCCCTGGTGCCATTCAACGCCACCGAACCCGCGCCGGCCGACACGCCGGTCATGAAAAGCGGCTTGCCACGCGAAAAACGCCGCATCCCGCGCATCGTCGATGGTGGCCTGCCGTCGGTGCTCAGCCAGACCTTCCGCTCGATGATCCATTCGCGCATGGAGTTGGGCATGAAGCACTACGAGCGGGCCTATCCCGACACCGACATCGTGCTGATCGAACCCGATCACCGCGATCCCGAGCTTTACCTGGCCAACACCTTCAGCTACAGCCAGCGCCGCGCCCTGGCCGAACACGCCTACCAACAGACGCGCGCGCTGCTGCGCAGCCGACGCATCAGCCTGGCGCCAACCCTGGCCCGCCATGGCATCACCCTCGATCTGGACGCGCTGGACGATCCGCGCCGCCGCCTGGTCGGCACCGCACCGCCAGCAGCCCGGGTCGGGCGGGCCCTGCAGTCGCTGCAGGAGGTCATCGAGGACCTGCGGCACGCCTTGGGGCCCACGCGCCAACGCGCGGCCCAGACCACGCTGTCCACCTGAAGGCCCGAGGACCGGCGCATGGCGAAAAAGGCTCCGCGTCGCACGGCAGAGCGGATTCTTGAAACCTCGCTCGCGCTGTTCAACCGCTTTGGCGAACCGAATGTCTCGACCTCGTTGATCTCGACCGAGCTCAACATCAGTCCGGGCAACCTGTACTACCACTACCCAGCCAAGGAAACGCTGATCAACGCCTTGTTCGATCGGTACGAAACCTCGCTGTCGGAGCTGCTCAATGCCAGCGACGGGGTGCGCGACGTCGAGGACGCATGGTTCTTCATGCACTCCCTGTTCGAACGCATCTGGGAATATCGATTCCTGTACCGCGATCTCAACGACCTGTTGTCCAACAACCGTCGGCTGGAGACGCATTTCCAGTGGATCATCAAGAACAAGACCAGCTCCCTGCAGACCCTGCTGGCCAGCATGCGCCGCGCCGGCGCGATCGACATCGATCCTCGCGAGATCGAGGCCACGGCCACCAGCATGGTGGTGGTGCTGACCTATTGGCTGAGCTTCGAATACGTGCGCGACCCGCGCCACGCCCTGGAGCCCGAGCGCGCTGCACAGGCGCTGATGCGGGGCGCGCAACATGTGCTCAACCTGCTGGTGCCTTATCTGGAAATCGCCCAGCGTCAGCATCTGTTGGCTCTGGCGGGTGCCTATGGCCCCGCGGGTGAGACGGAGTGACCGATGAAGATCTCGGGCCGCCGCTGGTCGCGCCACGAACCGGCCATGCCGTGGAACTGGGATGCCGCCAGTGTGCGGCGCCAATGGCGCTTGCTGCATCGGGGTGACGCCGAACCATGCCCGCAAGACGTGGGCGTGCTGGCGGCGTGGGCGCATTTTCACAATGGCAGGTTCCATCGTGCGGCCGAGCTCGGCTTGAAGGCCTGGGAGGCTGGCAATCCGGCGGGCTTGACAGTTGCCCACAAGGCGACGGCCGTGCACGCCAACTATGTGGAGCGCAGCGAAGCCCTGCGCCTGGACTTGCTGCTGGACGTCGCGCACAGCGCCGAAGAGCAGGTGGCGGCCGACCCCGACAACATCAGCGCCTTGTATTGGCAGGCCTATGCCTTGGGGCGCTACAGCCAGGGCATCAGTGTGGCAAAGGCCCTGGCGCAGGGAATGGGCAAGCGTGTGATGACGGCGCTGGACAGCGTGATCCGCTCGCGCCCCCGCCATGCCGATGCCCACTTCGCGCTGGGCATCTTCCATGCCGAGGTGATCGACAAGGTTGGGGTGCTGATCGCGCGACTGACCTACGGCGCACGCAAGGACGAAGGACTGGCCCATTTCGCCGAAGGCCTGCGACTCAATCCCGGTGCCATCATGGGACGGGTCGAGTATGCGTTGGGCATCGCGATGCTCGGTGGCGCGGAGACCGAAGCCCAGGCGCAAAAACTCCTGGAGGAGGCCGCGGCCGCCGAACCCCACGATGCGATTGACGAACTCGAAATCGCGCAGGCCCGCGCGGCCTTGCAGGATTGAACGGTAGCGCTCAGGAATCCCTGGGCATCGACGCCGTCGCCTGTTCCAGGCGCTCAAACTCGGGCTCGAACGCGTCGATGATGTTCTGCGGATCGGGGCACAGCACGGTGTCCGTGATCACGCCAAACTGCACGCCACCGCCGTAGCTGAGGATCGAGACCCCCAGGCCGATGCCGCCCGATTGCGGAACCCAGAACAGCGATTGATCCAGGGTCGAGCCGCAAAAGCGCAGCTTTTCGCGCGGGCCAGGCACGTTGGTCATCACCGCGGTGGTCTTCTTGCCAAAGAGATCCAGCATCGCGTCCTGCGCCGGCTTGATCAGCAAGCCCGCCACGGCCAACAAGCCAAAGGCCAGCAAGGGCTGCGTGCTGCCCTTGAGCTTGCCCATGCGACGACGCACCTCGTAGACACGCTCCACCGGGTTGTCGATGCCGATGGGCAGCACCAGCGGCACCAGCCCAAAGCGGTTGCCCAGCTTCCAGGCCTCCTCCAACGGACGCAGGTTGACGGGCACCATCGCGCGGATTTCGCGGCCCTTGATGGGATCGCCCTTGGACGCGATGTAGTGACCGATGGCGCCCGCCACGCTGGACAGCAGCACATCGTTGACCGAGGCGTTGAGGGCCTTGCAGACGGCCTTGACGCGGTCCAACGCCACGGGCTGGCACCAGGCCACGCGCTTGACGGTGCCGGGGCTGCCCTTGAGCCGGGTCGGCGAATCGTTGGGCATGAGCGCAAGGGCAGCTGCGTCCTGCAGCACCTGAAAGCCCAAACGCGCCAGGTCCATGGATTCGGCCAGGCCCTCTTGTGGATGGGTGAGCATCGCCAGCGATTTGGCCGCTCCCTCACCGGCCACGTCAAGCGCCTTGACGGCCATGCCCGTCAGCGGCTTGATCAGGGCATTGGCAATCCAGTCCTCGGGCCCGGCCGCGGGCGTGGCGCTCTTGCGGCGCTTGGCATGGACTTCACCCCCGTCCACCAGGCTCATCATCACGGAGATCAATGCAATCCCGTCGGCGATGCAGTGGTGGATACGCACGACGAGCGCGCTGCCGCGTTCGTAGGATTCGATCAGATCCATCTGCCACAGCGGGTGGTTGTGGTCCAGCGGGGTGGTGGCCACCTCGCCCATGAGGTCCTGCAGGCGCTGCTGATGGGTCTGGCCTTTGCGGCCGCGCGGCAATTGGGCCCGCCGAACGTGCCGGTGGATATCGAAATCCGGGTCCTCTACCCAGGTCGCACCGGCCGCGTCTTCATCCACCCGCTGCCGAAAGCGCGCATACGCGAGCAGGCGTTCGCCCACCCGGTCGCACAGGTCGTCGTAGTCGATACCGGGCTTGAGCACCCAGACACCCACAATCATCATCAGGTTGCTGGGCGAATCCATGCGCAACCAGGCGGTGTCCACCTTGCTCATGCGTTCGCCGGAGATGCCCAGCACACCCGAGGCGGCACGCGTCATGTCCGCCTGCACCACCTTGGCAGCCGCCGCGGCTTTCTTGCCGGCGCTGCGTGCGGCCTTGGGAAGGTTCTGGGCGAGGGCGCCAGTGGCCTGGCGGGCCAGATCGCCCACCGGAAGTCGCGTCACCATATCGAAGTCTCGGTTTTCATCAGGGTTGCCGGGTATTCTGTCGCCCCCCTGGCTCGTAGCATACTGAGCGCTTACCCGCACACCGGTGGGACCCCAACGCTTTTGAGGAGAGGCACATCATGGCCAAACTGGACACCGATTTCGAAGCCGCCGTCGCAAACTCGAAAAAAATCAAGACCAAGCCCGACAACGCGACCTTGCTCAAGCTCTATGCGCTGTACAAGCAGGCCACCGAGGGCGACAACGAAACCAAGAAGCCGGGCTTTGCCGATATGGTGGGCCGCGCCAAGTGGGACGCCTGGAACGGCTGCAAGGGCACGTCCGCCAATGACGCCAAGAAGCAGTACGTCGATCTGGTCAAGTCACTGAGTTGATTTCGAATCAAATCACCACCCAGCGAGCGCCGAATCATCGCCGACAGCTATCATACTTGTAGCAATCGGCACGCACCAGGCGACCGGCGCCAGTCGGCAGTCAGCGCATCACACGCCGCCTCAGGCGCGCTCTGAAATCTCGATGAGGTTCAGGTCCGGGTCGCGCACATACACCGAGCGGATCGGTCCGGTGGCCCCCGTGCGCATCACGGGCCCCTCGATGACTGGCCAGCCCGCTTGCGCCAGTTGGTCCAGCACCTGCACCAGCGGCACGGCCGCGATGAAGCACAGGTCCAGCGCTCCCGGCACCGGCAGATGCGCCTTGGGTTCGAACTCGCGGCCCTTGACGTGGATGTTGATCTTCTGCGCACCAAATCGCAGGGCCTGGCGGGCCGCAGGCGGTGTGCCGCCCACAAAGGTCTCCAGCGTCATGCCCAGCACCCGCACGTAGAAATCCACACAGCGCGCCTCGTCGGTGGTGGTGAGCACCAGGTGGTCGAGGTGATCGATCATGGACGGTCTCAGCCCACCACACCGCGCTCGCGCAAGGCGGCGATCTGAGCAGGGCTCAAACCCACTTCGCGCAACACCGCATCGGTGTCGGCGCCAAGGGGGGGCGCGTTGCGCCGGTGCGCGCCCGGGGTGCGCGAGAGCTTGGGAACAAACCCAGGGACTTCCAGCGTGCTGCCATCGGGCATCGCCACGGGCACGATCATGTTGCGGGCGCGGTAGTGGGCATCCTTGGCGATGTCGGCCACCGTGTAGATGCGCCCGGCCGGCACCGCCGCCGCATCGAGCGCGCCCAATACCTCGTCCACGGTGCGTTGCGCCGTCCAGTCGCCGATGCCCGCATCGATCTCGGCGGTGCGTGCCACACGGCCGGTGTTGTCGGCCAGCCCAGGATCGCTCGCCCATTCGGGTCGACCGATGGCCACGGCCAGGCGTTTGAAGATGCTGTCGCCATTGCCGGCCACCAGCGCATAGCCATCGCGGCAGCGATAGGCGTTGGTCGGTGTGATGCCCGGCAGCGCGCTGCCGGCTGGCTCGCGCACGGCGCCGAAGGCGCTGTATTCGGGCAGCAGGCTTTCCATGCAGTTGAACACCGCCTCGTACAGGGCCACGTCAATCACCTGACCGCGCCCCGAGCGTGCGCGTTCGTGCAGGGCCATCAGCACCCCGATGACACCATGCAGGGACGCCAGGGTGTCGCCGATGCTGACCCCCACGCGCACCGGAACCCGACCGGGCTCGGCGGTCAGGTGGCGCAGGCCGCCCATGGCTTCACCCACCACCCCAAAGCCCGGTTTGTCGCGCGAGGGGCCGGTCTGGCCGTAGCCACTGATGCGCAGCACCACCAGACGCGGGTTGGCGTCCATCAAGGCCTGTGGGTCCAGCCCCCAGGCTTCGAGTGCGCCAGGCCGGAAATTCTCGATGAGCACATCGGCCTGCGCCGCCAGGCTGCGCACGATGTCCTGCCCCTCGGCCGTTCGCAGGTCCAGCGCCACGGAGCGCTTGTTGCGCGATTGGATCTGCCACCACACCGAGGTGCCGTCCTTGAGCAGGCGCCAGGTGCGCAAGGGATCGCCGCCCGTGCTGTTTGACGACGCCGGAGGCTCGATCTTGATGACGTCGGCGCCGAAGTCCGCCAAGGTCTTTGCGGCAAACGGACCGGCGATCAGCTGGCCCAGTTCAAGCACCTTCAAGCCGGCCAGAGGACCGTCAGCGGGTGCGCTGAAACCGTCCGGCACGTTGGCGGAGGATGTCGAGCTCACGACTTGCCGGTTTTTCGCGCAGGGGCCTTCTTGGCGGCTGGTGTCTTGGCCGCGCCTTCCTTGGATGCGGCCTTGGCGGGCGGTTTCTTGGCGAGCAGGTCGTCCAGGTGCCCGACGATCTCCTTTTCGATGCGTCCCTTGAACGCGCCCAGCAGAAAACCCAGCTTGGCCTTCAGCTCGAAATCGTCGGCGGTCACAGTCAGACTTCCGTCGACACCGGAGCGGGTGAAGGACACCACATCCTGTGCCTTGCCCTCCTGGTAGGTGCAGGTCATGTCGAAGTCGCTTTCGGCCTGTTCGGCCCAGCGCAACGCGATCTTGCGCGCCTGTGCCAAGCCCAGGTGGTGGTGACGATGGATGTGCAGATCGGGCACGGGGCATCTCCTGCGTTGGTGGTTATTCGGGCGGCTGCGGCGCCTGAACCTGCGGTTTGTCGGCCAGCAGGGCTGCGCGACGCTGCCCGGCCGGCAAGGCCGCCAGCGCTCGCACGGCATCATAAAACCGCAGCCAGCCGGCGGCACCACCGATCCCGCCGCCGTCCTGCACTGAACGCGCGTACAAAGCCTCGAAAGCCGGCGTCAGATCTTCATAGGTGGCCTGTGCCGCCAGCGCGGCGTTGTTGGCGCGCTCCACCCAGGCGTCGTAGCCGGCCCATTCACGCGGGTCGCCACCCAGTCGCTCCTTCATGCCGGCATAGCGTGCTCGAAAGGCGCGCATCACCGCCGTTTTTTGCTCGGCCCGCCCTGCATCGCCCGCCATCGGATCGGCAACGCCATCAAAAACAGCAGCAAGCTCGGACCGCGTGGTGCTCGCCAGAGCCCGAAAAGCCTGTCGACGTTGCTGCGCGCGCTCCATCGCGGCGCTGCGCGACGCCAGCGCAGGCTTCTCCCCTTGCGCGCGCGCTTGTTGCCATTGCCGGGCACCGATGCGCTCGACGGCGGTGGCAAAGGCCTCGTTGAACGCGGTGTCGCCCGCCACATAGATAAGCTGATGCGCCAGTTCATGAAACACGAGGCGGGCCAGATCCTCTTCCGGGTAGGTGATGAAGGTGTTCAGCAATGGGTCGCCGCCCATCCAGTTGGTCCAACCCAGGGTCGAATACGCCGGCACACCATAGACCGTCGTCTCGAAGCCCTCAGCCTGCAGGTTCATCGCCCATTCGCGCGCCGGGGCTTCGGCAAAGTACCCGCGGTAGGTGACACAACCCAGCAAGGGTGGGCACCAGGCCTTGGGTGTGAGCGAGAAGGGCGGCACCGCCACCACGTTCCAGACCACGTGCGAGCGGCCCAGGTCGGCATAACGTCGGTAGCTGCTGTTGTCCGGAAGCTTGAGCTGCTCAACCGCAAATTGCCGCATCTCCTGTGCCAGTGCCAGCTGACGCCGCAAGGCATCGCTGCTGGCAGGATCGGCCAGGACAGCGGCCACCGGCCGTGCCGCCTGCACCAATTGCAGATGCCCCCCAACGGCCTGGGCGTAGTAGCGCAGGTCGGCGCAGCCCGCCAATGCCGAACACAGCACCACGCCCATCGCCGTCGCGACGGCGCGTGCAAAGCGCAGCGCACCCGATGGGGTCACGGCCCGCACCGCTGGAAAAAGCCCGAGCGACGCCAGATGCACCGGCGTACAGTTGGTGCTCAGCCACTTCCACAAGGCCAAGGCGCTCATGCTTTACCGATTCAAATCCAAGGCCACACACGATCTGGTAATGCTCGAACCCAATGGGCGCCGCGTGCTCGAGATCATTGGCAAGGGGGCCGACACCCAGGGCATCATCCGCCCGGACCAGATGCAGGCCGCCATCGACGCCCTGCAGGCGGCCATCGCGCTGGACGACGCCGCGCGAAAGGCCGCTGCCGAAGAGGCGCGCGCCTTGGGTGACCCGGGCGCTCCGCTGGAGCCCGTGTCCTTGCGCCAGCGATGTGTGCCCTTCATCGACATCTTGCGGCGCAGCATGCAGGAGAACAAGGACATCGTCTGGGGCGTCTGACATCCACCCCGACTGGTGCAGCCGGTCAAGCTCCCTGCTCCACGAATCGGTGGGCTTTTGCTCGGTGCAAGCAGGCACAAGCAGGCGCCATCACCTTGGCGTTCGAGGTGCTTCATGGCCGGGCGGCAGGTGCAAGGCCATCTGTCAGCGCCTGCACAACGGCCCGGCAGTTGAGTCCGCAGCGGACCCCCAGGGCGATCGCCGCCTCGTTGGTCTGGCTGACCACGCCGTCCTGCAAGGTGCTGGTGGCTTCCCCGATGCGGGCGCTGGTGTGCGCCACCGTGCAGGCCGCCAGGCCCTGCAACTGCAAGAACGCCAGCGCGGCGATGCCTGCGGCATCGCGCCCGACACCGGCGTCGTTGAACACCGAGAGCAAGGGCCGCGCGGCAAGTGCATAGCGGGCCGAGCTCATGCCGCCGTGTGATCCACTCACCGCAACACAACCGCCATCTTCCCCAGGTCGCAGTTCGGTGATCGAGTCGACCACGCGCAGCTTGGGCCGGCGCGTCGGATGGAGCGATGTCTTTGTAGGCATGCCCGGATTGTCGCTAGGATGCGGAACATGACAACCGCACCCTATCAATGGCCGAGCCGGCCAGGGCGTCAGAGCGGCAAGGGCAAGCCGCAGACGCTCGTGTTTGACATGAACAAGCTGCCCTGGCAGGCCACCGACAACCCGGGACTGATGCTCAAGCCCGTGCGGCACGACGACAAGCGCGGCCTGTACCTTGGCCTTGTCAAGTTTGCGGCCTTCACCCGCAGCGGCCTGCATCAGCATCAAGGTGTGGCCACCAGCTTCGTGATCGAAGGCGGGCTCACCGACTACCACGGCAGTCTGCTGCTGCACGAGGTGGGCATCAACCTCAAGGGCGCGACCCACGACGCCATCGCCTATGCCGACACCGTGCTGGTGTCACGGCTGGAAGGCCCTGTGCTTTACATGCCTGGAGGGGACATCAGCGGCGTGCACGCGGGCTCGCGCCACGAGCGCTTTGTCAACCCGGACATCCATGCCGCGCCCGAGATCAACGTGCCCGCTGACGCCGTTCCCGCGTTTGAGACGGGTGTGCCCGGTATCCGTCGCCAGATGCTCTTCGACTACAGCGGCACGGGCAGCGCGCACCGCATGCTGCAACTGCGCCTGTTGCCCGGCGCCAGCGCGCGCTTCGTGGCAGGTGGCCAGACCGAGTTCTGGGTGCGTGCGGGCACGGTGTTGGTCAATGGCGCCGCTGCACACGCCAACCACATCGTGGTTTGCGAAAGCGGCGCCCGGGTCGAATGGGCCAGCGAATTTGGTGCGAGCCTGATGGTCTGGGCCGAGGGGCCGGATCAAAAAAGCGGGGGCAGTCTGTTCGGCTACTGAACGTGTGCGCGAACCCGCCAGGTCCCCTCGGACTCAGCGTCGCAATTCGCCCTGCCCCAGCACCACCCACTTGAGCGAGGTCAGGCCCTCGATCCCGACGGGCCCGCGCGCGTGAAACTTGTCGGTGCTGATGCCGATCTCGGCGCCCAGGCCATATTCAAAGCCATCTGCAAATCG
>CAYNWR010000058.1:0-10888 GCA_964400915.1 uncultured Burkholderiaceae bacterium | reverse complement strand
TGTCGCAAGGCGGCGAAATCGTCGGCGTGCAGCAACCTGCTGACGCCGGCCTCGTCCTTGCGAACAAAGATGAACCGTTCGCAAGCCTGGTTCAGGATCTCCAGATGCACGGGCTCATTTGGATGCAGGCACAGAAACACCAGTTTGCCGTTTCTGCGAAGGCGCGCAAAGAAGTCCAGCATGAACCCGATGTAGCCGTCCTGAGTGTTGAATTGCGGTTCGTCAAACAAGTGGACGATCGCGCCGGGCTGCAGGGCTCGCTCGAGCATGAACGCAGGCCTTGTGCGACGAAAGGATCGCAGTTGGTAGGACTGGTGGTAGTGCAGCGCAAGTTGACTGCGTTCACCGTATCGCACACCGTGAATGTCCTGGCCACCCACCAGCACGCGCCCCTCGGATGGCTGATTGCCCCCGGTGATCAATTCAAACAAGGTGGTCTTGCCGGCACCGTTGGCACCCATGACGCCATAGACGCCGGGCTCGGAAATCTTGAAATCGGCGTGAAGTTCGAACGTGGTTGTCTTGCGCCAACCGCGTTGATAACGCTTGATCAGTCCTTCGACATGGAGCAGAGGTTCGCCTGCCATTCAGATCCCCAACAGCCGACGGCGCTCAACGGCATCGGCCCGCAAATCTGCGGCCTGACATTCATGAACGATGCGCCCCCCCTGCATGATGGCAACGCGATCGGCAACGCCCAGGGCACACTCGACGTTCTGCTCGACCAGGACAACCGCGACGCCTTCGCTGCGCAGGCGATTGACGGCGCGCATCACGTCCTGGACCACTTTGGGGGCCAGGCCCTGACTTGGCTCGTCCAGCAGGACCAGGCCAGGTGCCCCCATCAGCACCCGCGAAATCGCAACCATCTGCATTTCACCTCCAGAGAGGTTTTCACATTCGCGCGGCATCAAGTACTCCAGCGCAGAAAACAGCTCAAAGCACTCCTTCAGGTCCCACGCCCGAAATCGGGTCCGCTTGCGGGCGATGTCAAGGTTTCTGGCGACGGTCAAGGTCGGAAACACGCGTCGATCGTCAGGCACCCAACCCACGCCGCGTGCGGCGATGCGGTGGGTCGGCTCGCGGGTGACATCGAGACCATCAAAGCAGACCGCGCCTCGATGTGCTGCCGTCAGGCCCAAAATAGCTCGGAGGGTCGTCGTCTTGCCCGCACCGTTGGGCCCGAGCAAGGCAAGGACCTCGCCCGCATGGACCTCCAGCGACACGCCAAACAACACCTGTGTCTCGCCGTAACAGACGTCAATGCCTTGCACCGCCAGAAGCGGCGCTGTTGGGGTTGCCGAAGGGATGCTCACGCCGCCACCCCGGCAAGCGCCGACCTGCGAACCCATGGGTTGTCCTGCAGTTGCGAAGGAGATCCCTCAGCGATCACTTGCCCCCAGTGGATGACCGAAACCTTGTCGGCCAGACCGAAAATGAAACGCATATCGTGTTCGATGACGATAATCGTGAGTTGTCTCTTGAGCGAGGCCACCAGGTCGGTCAGGCGGGCTGTCCCTTCGGTACCCAGGCCTGCCGTCGGCTCGTCGAGGAACAGCACCTTCGGACGGGCAGCCAGCGCAACCCCGATTTCGAGCGCCCTGCGTTCCCCATAGGACAGGCTTCGGGCCATCACGTGTTCCTTGCCAGCCAAGCCGACACGCTGCAGGACCCCAGCGGCTTCGTCGTAGGCCGTGCTTTGACGTGCGAGGTCCCGCAGAACAGACCACTGCATCGAACGGATCTCTGGCAGAGCCATCACGATGTTGTCGATGACTGAATACTCGTCGAACAGGTTCATCAACTGAAACGAGCGCGAGATCCCGCGGCGCGCGATTTCGCGTGGCGATTGCCCCGTGATCTCGACGCCGTCGAAATGGACCCGCCCGCGATCGGGACGATAGCGACCCGTCAAGACATTGAAGCAGGTTGTCTTGCCGGCCCCGTTGGGACCCATGATTCCACGCACCTCGCCCTGCTCGACGCTCAACGAGATGTCTTCGAGTACCACCTGATCACCAAAGCGCTTGTGCAGGTGCCGCGCAACAAACAGAGGCATCGTCATTCCTTTTGCTCCGAGGGCGCGCTTGTTTGGCGTCGGCGCCATGCCTGCCAGGCACCGGCAATGCCCTCCGGTTGGAAAAGCACGATGGCCATGAAGAACAGGCCGTACCAAAGCAGCCAGGCTTCGGTGTAGGCCCCCAACAGATCGCGGGTCAGAATGAACAAGGCCACGCCAATGACGGGCCCCCAAAAGCTCACCAGGCCACCACCGATCAGAACCATCATCACCACAAAACCCGAGTTGTGAAGGCTCATGACATTGGGATAGGCGGAGTTCTGCGCCATCGCGAACAGAGCCCCAGCCAGTCCCGAAAGGGCGGCCGACAACACAAATGCCGACCATTTGTGAAGCCACACGTTGTAGCCCACGAACGCGGACCGCAATTCGTTCTGCTTGATGGCCCGCAGCACCCGGCCCCAGGGCGAATGAACCAGTCGCCACAGAAACACAAGGACGACCGAGAAGACCGTCAAGGCAAAGTAGTAGAAGGTCTCGTTGCTCGTCAATGCCAGCCGCATGCCGAATAGCTCGAGTGGTGGGCGCTCGATCTTGAGGAGGCCATCCTCACCACCGGTGACCGAATGCCACTTGATGGACACGAACCAAAGAATTTGCCCAAAAGCGATGGTCAGGAGCGCGTAGTAGATGCCCCGCCGATGTGAGATGAAGCTGGCAACAAGGGCGCCAATGAGCGCCGCGGCGACGATGGACCCGACCAAGCCCAGCAGGAGCCCGGTTCCCAATCGATGCTGCAGCAGGCCGAAGGCATAGGCACCCACGCCGAAATAGGCGCCATGACCGAACGAGGGCATGCCGCCTTGACCCAGCAGCAGGTTGTGGGCCAGGGCAAAGATCATCCAGATGACGATCTCAACGGCAACGTATTGATAGAGCCCGACCTTGTTCAGCCACATGGGGGCGGTGACCAGGATCGCCCAGGTGATCAGCATGGGCCGGGTGATCCAGGGTGTGGCGGCAGGAGCGTGGGACATCCAGAAGCAGTGGCAAAAAAAAGTAATCAGAATATCTATTCTCTGCTTGATAAAGTCAAGCACAAATGTTCTAATTCGTCGCCATGACACCACCTGGCACCTATCAGGAATTTGCAGAAGCCCTTGGCGGGGTGTCCGCCTCGCTGTCGCCACAGCAGCGCGTCATTGCCCAGTTCGTCCTTGCAAACCCGGATGATGTTGCGTTGGGCACGGCGGCGACGGTTGCCGACGCCGCTGGGGTCCAGCCCTCTGCGCTGGTCCGCTTTGCCAACGTGATGCATCTGAGTGGGTTTTCGGACCTGCAACGCCTGTGTCGAGACCGCCTCCTGGCGCGAGCCGGCACCTATCGAGAGCGCATCGGTGCCATGAAGACACGAAAAGGCGGCGCCCGGGACGAGGATGTGCTGTCGGCGCTGGTCGCGGCCGGCGTAGACGACCTTCAACATCTTGAGCAGTCGGTGTCGCATGACGTGCTGCGCAAGGCGGCGCAGGCCATCGTCAAGGGTCGGTGTGTGCATGTGCTGGCCCAGAGGAGGGCGTTTCCAGTTGCTGCCTACCTGGCCTATGCACTTGCGCAGTTGGAGTTGCGTGTCCAGTTGCACGACGGTGTTGGCGGTATGTTGAACGAATCACTGCGCACGCTGGAATCAAACGATGTCCTGTTGGTGACCAGCTTCCAGAACTATTCGGCCGATGTCATCAATGCAGCAAGGCAGGCGCATCGGCAAGACATCGCTGTGGTTGCGATCACCGACACGCCGATGTCACCCTTGGCCGCTTGTGCCCTTGCCTGTCTGCAGACAGGAAATGGGCATGCAACGCCGGTGCGATCACTCGTCGCAGCCATGTGCGTGGCGCAGGCACTGGTCATTTCCGCTGGGCAGAGCCTGATTCAGGCCAACCGTTCCAAGAAGCAATGAAGTGGGCAGACGATATGGATGGAGAAACCTCGTCGTGACATCTCAAAATCAATTGGATGTCATCTGCATGGGCCGTGCAGGTGTGGATCTTTACGGAGAGCAGATTGGTGGGCGTCTTGAAGACATGCGCACGTTCGCCAAATACATCGGCGGGTCTCCCACCAACACCGCCATCGGCGGGGCGCGCCTGGGCTTGCAGGCTGGCTTGATCAGCCGGGTCGGCGACGAACACAACGGACGCTTCATACGTGAAACCCTGTTGGCCGAAGGTGTCGACGTCAAGAGCCTGCGGACGGATCCCACCCGCTTGACCGCCCTGGTTTTCCTGGGAATCCGCGACCGCGACACGTTCCCGCTGGTTTTCTATCGGGAGCGCTGCGCGGACATGGGTCTGGTGCCTGATGACGTGGACCCTGACTACATCGCCCGCGCCAAGGCTGTTGTCATCAGCGGCACACACCTGTCGCATCCGGACACGCGCGCGGCCTGTTTGAAAGCCATGACGCTGGCGAAATCCCTGGGCCGCCGCGTGGTCCTGGACATCGACTATCGCCCGGTGTTGTGGGGCTTGACCGCGCCGGGCTTGGGTGAGCAGCGTTTTGTCCCCTCGGAGGCGGTCACGCAGCAATTGCAGTCCGTCCTTGGACTGTGCGATCTGATCGTCGGAACCGAAGAAGAAATTTACATCGCGGGGGGCAGCACGCGGTCACTCGAGGCTTTGGCGTCGATTCGCTCGATCAGCCAAGCCTTGATCGTGATGAAA
Organism: uncultured Burkholderiaceae bacterium; assembly: GCA_964400915.1. GTDB lineage: Bacteria > Pseudomonadota > Gammaproteobacteria > Burkholderiales > Burkholderiaceae_C > CAYNWR01. The sequence continues at coordinate 6,148 of CAYNWR010000058.1, read as the reverse complement.
CGCGGCCCCATGGGCTGCGTCGCGTTTGAGGGCGTGATTCCAAGCTCGATCGACTTGGGGCGCCGCGGGCCAGGCTTTGCGGTCGACGTGTTCAACGTGCTGGGTGCAGGCGACGCATTCATGGCAGGACTGCTCAGAGGCTGGGTCCGTGACGAACCCCTGGATCAGGCACTGCGGTATGCCAACGCCTGCGGCGCTATCGTTGTTTCCCGGCATGGGTGTGCTCCAGCCATGCCGACCTGGAAGGAGCTGAATGCGTTTCTGGGCCGAACGAGCATCCTTCGGGAACTGCGCAAGGACCCGGAACTTGAGCACGTTCACCGTGCCACCACCCGCAAGCCAACCCCGGCAGCGCTGGCTGTGTTGGCGTTTGATCACCGAAGCCAGTTGCAGGAGCTGGCGCAGCGCTGCAGCGCCGACCAAAGCCGCATCTCGCGTTTCAAGGAACTGGTCGCGCAGGCTGCCGGCGAAGGCTATGAGCGCGAGCGAGCGGCGCAACCAGCAGGGGAACCTGGACGACGCCCTTTCCCCGCGCCGGGTGTCATCGTGGACGCGCGGTTCGGGGCATCGGCCTTGCACAGTCTCACGGGAACCGGCCTGTGGCTGGCAAGGCCTATCGAGCAGCCGGGATCCAGACCCCTGGCCTTTGAAGAGGGGCCAGATGCCAACCTGATCCTCTGTGAGTGGCCAACGGAGCAAGTCGTCAAGTGCCTGGTCTTTCACCACCCGGATGACGAACCCAGCCTCCTCACCGAACAACTGCGGCAGTTGGACATGCTTTTCCGGGCAACTCGCAGGACTGGGCACGAACTCCTTCTTGAAGTCATTCAGCCCGGCGGCATGGATGTCGATGACACAACGATGGCCCGGGCGCTCGAGAAGATCTACCTCGCTGGTGTCCGACCTGAATGGTGGAAGCTCCCGGCGATGTCGCAACAGGCCTGGGACGCAGTGACCCGGACCGTCGAAACGCAGGATCCCTGGTGTCGCGGGGTGCTCCTGCTGGGCTTGGAGGCAACCGAGGAGCAACTATGGACGGCCTTCTGTACGGCGGCGCGTCAACCCATCTGCAAAGGTTTTGCCATCGGCCGAACGCTCTTCGGCGCTGCCGCGCAGGCCTGGTTTGACGGTGCGATGGACGATGCTGGTGTCGTTGCTGATGTGGCCACCCGGTATCAACGACTTATTCGCATGTGGCAGCAGGCGCGCTTGCTTCAACCCCTGGCTGCCGACACTTTGTCAGCATAGGAACAAACATGGACAAAACAAACATCGGCTTCATCGGTGTCGGCATGATGGGCCACGGCATGGCCAAGCATCTGCTGCTCAAGGGCTACGGCTTGCGCTTCATGGTGAATCGCAACCGTTCCAATCTGGCGGACCTGCTTGCCGCGGGGGCCGTCGAAACCTCCACCCATGCTGAATTGACGAGAGGCGCAGAAGCGGTCATCGTCTGTGTCACGGGGTCTCCCCAGGTTGAGGCCATCGTCTTTGGCGAGAACGGCCTGCTGCAAGCGGCATCACCCGGATTGATGGTGATCGATACCTCTACCGCCGAGCCCGCATCAACGACGCGTGTGCGCGCTGCCTTCGAGGCCAAAGGCTGTATCTATGTGGATGCCCCGTTGGCCAGAACCCCCAAGGAAGCCGAGGAGGGCCGACTCAACACCATGGTCGGCGCAACCGACGCGCAATTCGAGCGTGCCAAACCCATTCTGTCCGCGTTCTGCGAAAACATCTTCCATGTAGGGCCACCGGGGTGTGGCCATGTCCTCAAGCTGATCAACAACATGCTGGCCATGACCACCGCGGCCGCTGTTGCCGAGGCCGCCGCAGCCGCCATGAAGTCGGGGCTGACCCTTCAGAAGTTCTTCGATGTGATCTCGGCGGGCGGGGTCAATTCGGGAATCTTCCGCATGATGATTGGCTCGGCCATTGAAGGCGACCTGTCGGGCCTGAAATTCGCGATTTCCAATGGGCAGAAGGACCTTCGCTACTACACCCACTTGACCGAGAGTCTCCCAACGACCTCGTTCATCGCCGAAGCGGCACACCAATCGTTTGTCCAAGCCGTGAATCTGGGCTTCGGCGATCGGTTCATCGCGTCGCTGCTTGAGGCGCAGGAAAAGATCAACGGCATTCAGATCGTCCCTCGCTGAGGGACAGCAACCCGGGTCGATAGTGCACCCGAAACCTAGGAGACCTCCCATGACCGCGACATCCCCCGCATCGAACGCACGATCACACAAGTCCCGGCGCCGATTCCTCGGCGCGATGGCCTCATCGCTTGCCGGGGCCGGAAGCTTCATGGGGCCCTGGGCGACCCATCGCGCCTGGGCCCAAAGCGCGGCTGCAAAGCCGCTGGTGATCGGATTGACGATGGACGCCAGCGGCCAGTACGCGGCCAGTGGCGGTATGGAACGGCTTGGCGCCATGATGGCCATCAAGGAGTTCAATGATCGAGGCGGTGTTCTGGGTCGACCGATCGAGGCGATCCACATGGACACCGAGACAACGCCGGCCACGGGCTCCCGCATAGCCGAGCGCATGATCAATCGCAACGACGCGGCGTTTCTGATTGGCGCCGTGCATTCCGGGGTCGCCAACGCCATCTCCCAGGTCGCGCAAAAGTACGGCTGCATTTTTCTGAACACCAACTCCAGCTCGCCGACAGAAAGCGGCAAGGACTGCCATCGCACCAAATTTGTCTGGGATGGCAACGGCAGCAACTTTGCCCACGCGACCGTCCGCAACGCCATCCGCGCGTCGGGGCGCGAGTGGGTCCTGTTGACCAACGACTACGTCTGGGGGCACAACACGTCCAAGGCAACCCGCGCGATCATCGAAGCCAATGGGGGCAAGGTGATGGACGAGCTGCTGGTTCCCCAGAACACGCGCGATTTTTCAGCCTATCTGTTGAAACTGCAGCAACTCAAACCCAATGCCGTCGCAACCGCCATTGGTGGCGACGACATCAAGGCCCTGCGCCAGCAGGTCGTGCAATTGGGTTTGCACAAACGCGCCGCCTGGGTCAACAACCAGCAGGACTGGCCCGACGTCTACGGTCTTGGCGCAGAGCAGATCTTCGGTGTCTTTGGCACAACCTGGTACTACAAGCTCGACTTGCCCGGCGTCAAGGAGTTCGTCGCCGCGTACCAAAAACAATATCCGGGCATGGCAATCGCCGTGCCAGGCAACGTCTATCACAACGGCTACATGGCCACGCGGGAACTCCTGCGCTGTGTACAGGAAGCCGGCACCACCAACAACCTTGCTGTCATCAAGAAGCTGGAAGGCCGCAAGATGTCCGCCCGGGATCGTCTGCAGCATTACGACGCGTGGATCGACCCCGTCACGCATCAATGCCAGCAAACCATCTACATGGCGTCCTACAACGACACCCCATCCGAGAAGACGGACATTTTCAAGATCCTGACCCAAAGTGACCCCAAGGACGTGGTGGATCAAGACGCGTCCAAGGCCTGCAAGCTCGAAAGCTACGAGGCCACCCCAAGCTACGAACGCTGATCACAGGCATCCCCGACCCGCGCAATGAGCCTGCTTCCGCACCTGTTCAACGGACTCACACTGGGGCTGTTGTTTGCCCTCATCGCGCTGGGTTTCATGCTCATTGTCGGGGTGATGGAAACCATCAACCTGGCGCATGGATCGCTCTTTGCGCTGGGCATGTACGCGGCTTTGGCCATCATCGCCCCACGCCTCGGATGGTTCCCCGAGTGGCAAGCAGCCTATCTGTCCTTGCCCCTGGGGACACGCTACGCATTGGCTTTGCTGCTGGCTCCCATTCTGGTGGGACTCTTCGGAATCCTTCTGGAGTTGTGCCTGCGGCGCACCTATGGCCGCGACCCACTCTATGGATTGCTCCTGACATTCGGTGCCGCGCTGGTCATCGAGGAAGGGATACGCCTGGTCTGGGGGTCGACTGAAAAACAAATGCCATTGCCCGAAGCGATCTCGGGCGCCTTTCTGATGGGTGACCTGATCTACTCGCGCTACAGGCTGTTTGCCTGCGGCTTCTCGGTTGTGTCCATCCTTGCCCTTTGGGGATTTCTCGAGAAAACGCCCTACGGTGCCATCATCAAGGCGGGGGCCCATGACAGCGAGATGGTGCGCGCACTGGGGATCAATCTGGGGCGTTTGCGGGTGGCGGTGTTCGCTCTGGGAGTGGCGCTCGCAGCACTTGCCGGGATCGTGGTGGCTCCCATTTGGGGTATTCGGCCGCAGGTTGGCGTCGATGCGGTTGTTCCGGCTTTTCTGGTGATCGTTTTGGGTGGCGTGGGCTCGCTTTGGGGTGCGGTGATCGCAGGGCTGATGGTTGGTATGGTGGTCGGGCTCAGTGGCGCCTTTGCCTCCGAATGGTCCATGTTGTCGATGTACGTGCTGTTCATCGCCGTGATCACCTTCCGCACGCGCGGTTTGTTCGGCCGCAAGAGCATTTTGGACGTCTGATCCATGAACACACTGGACAACAAAGTGGCCCTGGTAACCGGGGCAGGCGGAACAATGGGTCGCGCTGTGGTGGCCATGCTGGTTGGTCACGGCTGTCGTGTCGCCATGGTCGACTTGAAACTCCAATCGATGCAATCAATGGTGGCGGCTTTTGGGGAGCAGGTCTTGCCCCTGGCCTGTGACATCCAGGATCCGGCGGCCGTTTCGCGTGCCCACGAGCTGATTCAGTTGAAGTGGGGCATGGTCGAAATCCTGGTCAACAACGCCGGCGTGCTGACCAATGAAAAGATCGAGCGCACGACCCTGGAAAACTGGCGACATGTGATGGCGGTCAACGCCGATGCCCCCATGCTCTGGTCACGCTGTGTGGTGCCGGCCATGAAGTCAGCGCGTTGGGGGCGCATCGTCAATGTTGGCTCTTTGGCCAGCAAGACCGGAGGCCTCACCGCAGGCACGGCATATGCTGTCTCCAAGGGGGCCATCACGGCCCTGACCTTGTCCTTGGCGCGTGAGCTCGCCCCTTTCGGCGTTACCGCAAACGCCGTTGCACCAGCCTATGTGCGCACGCCCATGGTGACCGAGGCGTTGAGCGAAGCGCAGCGACAAGCCTTGTTGCAGCAGATTCCCGTGGGGCGATTTTGCGAACCCGAAGAGTTTGCACATGCGGTTGGCTTCCTGGTGTCGCCGCTGTCGGGGTTCATCACCGGCGAGGTGCTGGACCTCAACGGTGGCTTGCACATGGATTGATGCTCAACCCGTTCGCCAGCATGCAAAAGCAACCCACCCAGTTCTCCCTTGCGGGCCGAGTCGCCTTGTTGGCCGGTGGCTATGGTGACATCGGCCGTGCCATCGCGAGACAGCTCGTACAGGCAGGCGCATGCGTTGCCATTGCCGGACGAAATGCCGAAAAAGCGCAAGCGCTGGCCCAGGAGCTCGGCGAGCCGGGACGGACAACATTGGGGCTGGGCATCGATGTCCGAAATCTGGCTGAGATTCGCGCAGGGGTCGAGCACACGGGCGACGTGTTCGGAGCGCTGGACATCCTGGTCAATTGTGTGGGCATTCAGCGCGAGGAGCGCCTCGCCGAAGTTACTGAGGACGCCTTTGACGATGTGCTGCGCGTTAACTTGCGCGCCGCCATGTTTCTGGCACAGGCGTGTGCCGCACAGCAGATCGCCGCAGTCCGTGCCGGCCGGCCGCCAGGACGGCAGGTGCATATCCTTTCGGTGCGCGCCCTCTTGGGCATGCGCGATAGGGGTTACTCCGCCTACTGCGCGTCAAAAGGAGCGCTGGTTCAACTGATCAAGCAGCATGCAGTCGAACTGTGCGCGCACGGGATCACGGTCAATGGGGTCGCACCAACTGTCGTGCTCGGTGAAATGGGGCGGCATTGGCTAAGTGACCCTCAGGTTCGGGGTCGACTGCTCGAGCGGATACCGCTGGGCCGTGTCGCCACCCCGGAGGACGTGGCCGCGCCCGTCCAGTTCTTTTGCAGTGCCGAGGCCGCCTTTGTCACTGGACAGGTTCTGTATGTGGATGGTGGATTGACCGCCACGCAATAGCTCGACACCCACAACCCATCACCAGGCATATGACCACCACCACCACCACAGAAGAATCCTTGATCGCCCACCACATCGCAGGCCAGGAAGTGGCTGGGACATCGGGCAGGAGGCAG
>CAYNWR010000057.1:5034-10942 GCA_964400915.1 uncultured Burkholderiaceae bacterium | reverse complement strand
CTTGTTGCCAACAGTCGATCACGTGGACCCGATGGACGCCGGAAAGGGGTTCAGGATTTGCGCGTGGCGAACAAACGACGCGAAATCCGACATGAACGTGAATGAATTTGTTGAGCTTTGCCGAAAGGTCATCGCGCACTGCTCCAGTCGATGATCGTTCGAATCTGAATTTTCGTGGCCCGAGTGTCCCATTGGGATCGAGGAAATTTACGCTTGACCGAGAACAGCAACCCATCGACAAGCTGGTACTCCGACCCGACAAACGCTCATTTGGCGTTAAATCCATGACGATGCCAGCATTTTTCGGAATGCTGGTACCTGCGCACTTCCGTACCGACGCGTTGGCGCGTAACAAGTAAGAAAGAAGTGGCCTGTGGCAAATCGAACGATTTGACCAAATTGATCGATTTGTCTAGACTTTGAATCCTCGTCGCAAACCGCAGGCTCAAACAGGATCACCATGCAAACCTACACCGCCAACGAAGCCAAAACCCGCTTTGGTGAGTTTCTGGACCGTGTCCAGCGCGAGCCCGTGCGAGTGATGCGGCATGAGCGCGTGGTCGGTGTGATGGTTAGCGCCGACGACTACGAAGCCATGCAGGCCTTTTATGCGGATCGGCTGCGCAAGACCATGGATGAAACCGCGCAGCAAGCCGAGAAGGCGGGCTTGACGCCACAGGTGCTGAACCAGTTGCTGGCCGACGAAAGCTGACAGCGTGGCGCAGGGCCACCCGCTGCGCTGGGTGATCGACAGCAATGTCTGGATCAGCGGCATGCTCAGCCAGGCTGGCGCACCTGCAAAGCTCACGCGCCACGTGGTGCAAAACGGCCGACCTGTTTTTTCTGCGCAGACGTTTGCTGAGTTGAAGGACCGCCTCTGGCGGCCCAAGTTTGATCGCTACGTGACCATCGACCAACGCAATCGCCTGCTGCGCGATTTGGAATCCATGGCGCATTGGATTGACGTGCCGCCCGAAATGGCAAGCCAGCGCTACAGTCGCGACGCGTCGGACGACATGTTCATTCACGCAGCCTTGGTGTCCAAGGCGCCATTGCTCGTGACGGGGGACGACGACCTTTTGTGCCTCAAGCGGGTCGAAGGTGTGCGCATCGTGTCGTCCAGCGACGCGGTAGCCTTGCTGACCGGTGGCGCAGCCTCTTGAGTCGCGTCGCGGGTCCGGCAACCGCCCCAGCCGCACATGCCAAGGGCATCACCGTCACTCCAGAAAGTCCTGATTTGATAGCAAACCATTGCAGATGCACGCTCGCCAACGGCCAATTTGGTTTGAAATCGGTCTTGGGAGGCTGTCCACCAGGGTCTGGCGTCTGGCTGCCCTCAACATGACCCACACCTCGCGGGCCGCCATCGCCTGGCTGGTTGCGTCGATGGCCCTGATGACCAGCCACGACGCGACCGCGAAGTTTCTGGTGATGTCCATTGGCCCGGTCACGATCTTGTGGTGTCGCTACTTGTTTCAGGTGGTGGTCACGGCGGCGGTGATCGCCGCTCGCGGCGATCACAAGCTGTTTCGCAGTGACTGCCTGGGCTTGCAGATCGTGCGCGGGGTGCTGGTGATCGGGTCCAGCCTGATGGCTTTTCTGGCTTTGGGGCGTTTGCCCCTGGCGGAATTCACGGCCATCTGCTGCCTGACGCCTTTTGCCGTGATGTTGGTGGCGCGCGTGGTCCTGCGCGAGCCGGTCACCGTCGCGCACTGGGTGCTGGTGGTTAGCGGCCTGGCCGGCGCGCTGTTGGTGGCGAGGCCCGGCGGTGCGCTCGATCCGCTGGGCACTGTCTACGCTGCCTTGGTCGTGCTTGGCTATGCGGCCTTTCAGACACTGACGGGCGTGATCGCCCGGCGAGACGCGCCGTTGACGATCAATTGGTACACCAGTGTGACGGGTGCCGTGTGCACCAGTGTGTTGGTGCCCTGGGTCTGGCAGGCTGCGCCCACGGCGGTGCAGTGGGGCTGGCTGGGGCTTGCTGCCTGCCTGGGCACGCTGGGGCAGTTTCTGATGGTGGTGGCGTTTTCGCGGGCGCCGGCCTCGGTGCTCGCGCCGTATCTGTACACGGCCATGGCCTTTTCGTTGTTGATGGGCTGGGGGTTGTTTGGCCAGGTGCCGGATGGGTGGGCCACGGTGGGCATGGGCCTGATCGCCGCCAGTGGTGTGGCCGGTGCGCTCTTGCGCGCCCGCTCGGCGCCGCTGCCGCGAGGGGGCACGAGCCGCTGATGGATGCGCGGGCGTTTCAGGTGCCCGGGGCCAGGCCCATCTCCAGCAAACAACCAAACTCGGCAGCAAAGTTCACCGACACGCGCGCATGCACGGCGCCCTGCACGTCGTGGAAGCTGCGGCGCCCGCGGGTGGCGAACACGCCCTCGTGCCAGACGCCCGGGTGCATGTACAGCCCTTGGCCGCCTTCGAACCAGAAACACACGAAATCCTGTGGCTTGACGTCGTCGCCGGGCAAGGCCATGGGCACCAGGAACGGACCGGGCTCGAGCGGGAAGAACATCTGGCCCCCATCGGGGTGGTAGTTGCAGTGCCACAGCAGCAAGCGGGTCGGGTCGCGCCGGTGCGTGGTGTCGGCGTGCTCGGGCAGGGTGTTGAAGCCCAGGATGTAGTGGCCGCCCACCGCGGCGTTGCGCCCGTACAGGATGTCGCCCTCCCACTCGGAGACGAAGGTGCCCTGGGTGGTGCCGCCTTCGTTGCCGCTGTCTTCGTCGACGGCGCGCCAACCAAGTGCAGGCCAGCGCACGATTTCGATGGACTCGGCCTTGGGGTCGTCCACCAGCCGGCCGTAGCCCTGCAGATTGGATGCCGTGGCCCCCAGCACGGGAATGCGCGTGGTGGACAAGCCACGCGGAAGCTGCGGGTCGAGGTAGTTGGGTGCAGGGGCGGCGTGAACAGCGCGGGGTTTCATGGGGTCATTGTGCCGGCTGGCAGACGTCAGAATAGGCGCATGACCGATTCAACTCAAGACACCGACACGATCGAGATCGAGACCGGGCCCAATCCTTCGGCCTGTGTCGTGCTCATGCACGGCCTGGGCGCGGACGGCAACGATTTTGTGCCCATCGTCGACGAACTGGATCTGACCGGCATCGGCGATCTGCGCTTTGTGTTTCCCAACGCTCCGCACCAGCCGGTGACGATCAACGGCGGCTACGTGATGCCGGCGTGGTACGACATCTATCCCCCGCCGGCAGGCGACGCTCATGCCCCGCGCCGCGAAGACGAAGCGGGCCTGCGCCAATCGCAGCGACGCATCGAGGCGGTGCTGGCCCGCGAAAAGGCGCGCGGCATCGCAGCCCATCGCATCGTGCTGGCCGGCTTCTCGCAGGGCTGCGCCATGGCGCTGCTCACCGGCCTGCGCCACGCCGAGCGGCTGGCCGGCATCATGGGCTTGTCGGGCTACCTGCCCCTGGCCGGCAAGACGGCGGCCGAGGTGCATCCGGCCAATGCGCAGACGCCCGTGTTTCTTGCGCACGGCCGCCAAGACCCCATGGTGGTCCTGGATCGGGCCACCGCCTCGCGCGATGTGCTGAAGGCGCTGGGCTACCGCGTGCGTTGGCACGAATACACCATGGGACATTCGGTGTGCGCTGAGGAGATCGCTGACATGGGCACCTGGTTGCGCGAGGTGCTGCGCGCCGCCTGATGGTTTTGGGGCGGTGTTTGTTTGCCGTCGCACCGGTGTACCCGGCTGTCTATGCTTCGCTGCGGCCGGTTGCCTTCGCCCGGGCAAGGGCTGGGAGGGGAGGAAACCGGCTGTTTTGAGGTGGTTTTGAACAGAATCGGCCGGTAGCGGGCGTCGATTGGTCATGGTTAGCTATTGTTCTTGAGGTTCCCCGCGCTGGCGTCAACATCCATTCAAGAGCAGCCTCTGTCCCCGCTTTCTCGTTCCCCAAGCCCACCCTCTCGACACGGCGCCGGGGTGGGTGGCGGACCTGGCTTGGGGCAGGGAGGCGCGCGGTTCTGTCCTTGAATCACACACAAAAACCGACCCGACTCGATCGGGGCGGTTTTCGACCTCGCGCGTGATCCCTGACCCAAACAGCAGCCGCCACCCGCTTCGGCGGCGCGAGAGCCCGGGAATCGAGCGCGGTGCGGGCACAAGCGCTTCGGCGCCGTGCGGGCGCAAGTTTCGGCGCAGTGAGAGCACGGGCGTCAAGCGCCGTGAGAGCGCAGGCTTCAGCGCCGTGCGGATGCAAACGTCAAGGGCCGGATCAACTCCAACTGGCCGCCACACCTGGGGGGGGCGAAAACGGCAGATCGCCGCGCCGGATGGCGAAATCCCAACCCCCAGCCTCCTCCAGCACCTGGGCCTGGCGTTGTTTGACCTGGGCGTCCAGCGAGGCCGGATCGAGCGGCGCCAGGCGCTGGCAGAGCGCGGCATCCAGGCGCGCGATCACGGCCGAATGGGCCGGATCGGCCGCGATGTCGGTCAACTCCTCGGGATCGTTCAGGCGATCGAAAAGTTGCGGTGGGTAACTCACGCAGCGCACGTATTTGTAGCGTGTGTCCTGCACCATGAAGATCGCCTCGCGCGACGCCGCCGCGTGGTATTCGGCAAACACCAGGCGATCGGCATCCGCCTGCCGGGCCAGCTCGAAAAGCGACTGCCCCGACGACGACGCCGGCGCGGCGCCCACGGCGTCCAGCGTGGTGGCAAACACGTCGACCAGGCTCACCGGTGTGCGCACCACGCGGCCTGCTGGCACATCCGCACCGGCCAGGATCATCGGCACGCCCACACTTTCCTCATACATCGTGCTCTTGCCCCACAGGCCGCGCGCACCGTTGTTGTCGCCGTGATCGCTGGTGTAGAGCACGCGAGTGTTGTCCGCCAGGCCACTGGCTTGCAGGGCCGCCATCACCTTGCCCACCTGTTCGTCCATGAAGCTCACAAGCCCGTAGTAGCCGGCCAGCGCACGGCGCACGTCGGCTTCGCCCTTCATGTGGCTGTCGTAGGGCACGGTGCTGGCGTAATCCAGCAGGTGCGGGTGGCGTGGGCGCTCCTGTGCGGCGTACTGCTTGGGCAGAGGCAGCACCTGATCGGCGTAGCGGTAGAAATGCTCGGGTGGGGCGGTCAGCGGAAAGTGCGGCGTGACCAGCGAGACAAACAGCACCCAGGGCTTGTCCTGCCACTTGGGCGCTTCCTCGCGCAGCCAGATCTGCGCCTGGGCAGCGATGTCGCGGTCGTAGCGCGTGTAGTCCGATTCACCGGGCCCGGCCTGGCCGATCATCTTCTTGGCGCCGCCGCGCACGGGCGCATCGGGGCCGCGCCGCAGCGAGATCAGGTCGCCCAGGCCTTCGACGATGTGCATCGCCAGGCGCTCTTCCGAAAAGCCGTGGTCGTCGCCTGGCCGGCCGCGAAAGTGCAGCTTCCCGATCGACACCACACGATGTCCCTGGCCGCGCAACAGGTGATGCCAGCTGGGCACCGATCCTTCGTAGGCATCGGCGTTGTCCCAGTAGCCGATCTCGTGGTTGTAGCGCCCCGTGGCCAGCGATGCGCGTGCCGGCACGCAGATGGGGCAGGGTGTGGTGGCCTGGGTAAACCGCGTGCCCCGCGCAGCCAGCGCGACCAGGTGGGGCGTGGCGATGATCGGATGGCCGCTTGCACCCATCACCTTGGGGTTGTGCTCGTCGGAGAAGAGGATCAGCAGGTTTTGCGGCTTCATGGGGTGCGCGGTATAAACGTCGTCGCCAATCGAATGGCGAGGAGACAGACGATGCGACGACGAACTGTACTGCGTGCTGGCGGGGTGACCCTGGCCGGGGGCCTGGTGGGTGTTGGGGCCTTGGCGCAGGCCTGGCCGACCAAGCCGATCCGTTTCATCGTTCCCTACATCCCGGGCAGCGCGCCCGATGTGCTGGCGCGGGTGATGTCCGAGCGCCTGGGCGG
>CAYNWR010000057.1:0-4934 GCA_964400915.1 uncultured Burkholderiaceae bacterium | reverse complement strand
CTGATCAAGGCCCTGAAGGACGAGCCCGGAAAGTTCAGCTATGCATCCGGCGGCAACGGCAGTGGCGCGCACCTGTCGGGTGAGTTGTTCAAAGCCAGCGCCGGTGTGGACGCGGTGCACATCCCGTACAAGGGTGCGCCCGAGATCATCTCGGCCGTCATTGGCAAATCTGTGCAGTTCGGGTTTCCCACGCTGGGCACGGCGTTTCCCCAGATCAAGGCCGGTCGCTTGCGGGCGATCGCCGTCACGGGCAATCGGCGCAACCACGCCTTGCCCGACGTGCCCACGGTGGCCGAAACCGTGGCCGGCTACGAGGTCATCCCGTGGTTCGGCCTGGTGGCGCCGGCCCGCACACCCATCGAGATGATTCGCCGACTGGACACCGAGGCCCAGAAGGCGCTGAACGAGCCCGCGTTTCGCGAACGCATCCAGGCCGACGGCTCGGAAGTCGTCAACATGGGCCACCAGGAGTTTGCGGCCTACATCAAGACCGACCTGCAGCGCTGGAAGCGCGTGGTGGAGATCTCTGGCGCGCGGGTGGACTAAGGCCTGCTGACACCAGCGCAAGGGCCCGTCCCGCCCTGTGATCTGGCCCAGGTCCGACCGGCACCCACGAGGCACCCACAAGACGCCCTGCGGCCATGTGCACCAACTACACACCGACCTCGCGCGATCGCCTGCGCGCCATGCGCCTGGGGGAGGGCGAACTGCCGGCACGCGACTGGCCACCCGAGGTGTTTCCGGGCTACGAAGCGCCGATCATCCGCTCGGCGGGCCACGCCGGGCGCAGCGGCGCCCAGGTGCGCGCGGATGCCGACTCGGCACTGGGCGGACTGAAGGCGGCCAACGCGGTGCTGGCGCGCTTCGGGCTGGTGCCGCGCTGGAGCCGCGACACCCGCCAGGCCATGGAGATCTCGCGCGGCACCTACAACGCGCGCAGCGAAACCGCGCACGAAAAGCCCAGCTTTCGGGGACCCTGGCGCGAGCAGCGCTTTGCGCTCGCGCCCATGGCCGCTTTTTTCGAGCCCTGCTGGGAAAGTGGCCGAGCGGTGCGCTGGCGCATCCAGCGCGCCGACGGCGAGCCCTTTGCCGTGGCCGCGTTGTGGGAGGCCTGGACCGAGCGCAGCACCGGCGAGATCCTGACGAGCTTTTCCTTGCTGACCGTCAACGCCGATGCCCATCCCCTGATGCGGCGCATGCACAAGCCCGGCGACGAAAAGCGCATGCTGGTGCTGGTGCCACCGCAGCGTTGGTCTGAATGGCTTCAGGCCACGCCCGAGCAGGCCAGCGACTTCATGCGCTGCGCGGCCGACGGCGAGCTGTTGGCCGAACCCGCGCCTTTGCCCGCTCGCGGCAAGCCGCCCGCAGCGCCCAAGCCGCAGGCGGCCCAGCCGCCGCCAGGCACCCAAAACCCGCTTTTTGAGTAATTTCTGATAAAAATCGGCCGATGGCGAGCATCGACTCTATCAACATTGCTACAACAAATGTAGCAATCGGCTTTCACGCCGCCAGTTGCCCAGCGGCCCGGTGCACCGCCGCGCGGATGCGTGGGTAGGTGCCGCAGCGGCAGATGTTGCCGCTCAGGGCTTCGTCGATCTGCGCGTCGCTGGGTTTGGGGTTGGCCGCGAGCAGCGCCGTGGCGGCCGTGATCTGCCCCGGTTGGCAGTAACCACATTGCGCCACGTCCAGATCGATCCACGCGGCCTTGACGGCCTTGGCCACCTTGGGGTGCAGGGCTTCGAGGCCCTCGATGCTCACCACCCGGCGAGTGCCCACCGCCTCGATGGGCGTGACACACGAACGTGTGGCCTGGCCGTCAATCAGCACCGTGCAGGCGCCACACAAGGCCATGCCGCAGCCGAACTTGGGGCCGGTGATCTTCAGCTCCTGGCGCAACACCCACAGCAAAGGTGTGCCCGGATCGGGCTGCGCTTCGCGCATCTGCCCGTTGACGTTGAACGTTGCCATGGTGCGGGAGGTCCTCAAATGCGGTTGAAAAGGGCTGTGCAGTTCAGGCGGCCAGTTTCAGGGGCAGGCGCCGCAGGCGCTGACCCTTGAGCACAAACACGGCGTTGGCCACCGCCGGCGCGATGGGGGGCAGGCCGGGTTCACCGACACCGCCTGGGTGTTCGGCGCTGGGCACGATGTGCACCTCGATCGCGGGCGACTCGTTCAGGCGCAGCGGCGCCTGGTCGTGGAAATTGCTTTGCGCCACCTGGCCCTTGTCAAAGGTGACGCCACCGGCCAGGGCCGCGCTCAGGCCGAACACGATGGCACTTTCCATCTGCTGCGCCACACCATCGGGATTGACGGCCAGGCCGCAGTCGATGGCACACACCACCCGGTGCACGCGGATCTCGCCCTGGGCACCCACCGAGACCTCGGCCACCTGCGCCACCGTGGCCCCGAAGGATTCGTGCAAGGCGATGCCCCGCGCTCGCTTGCTGCCGTCGGGGCCCGGTGCCAGGGGCTGGCCCCAGCCGGCCTTGGTTGCGGCCAGCTCCAGCACCGCGCGTTGGCGCGGGTGGTTCTTCAGCAGGTCGCGGCGATAGGCGTAGGGGTCGGCGCCCGCAGCGTGCGCGCATTCGTCCAGAAAGCTTTCCTTGAAGAACCCCTGGTGCGAATGGCCAACCGCGCGCCAAAAGCCAATCGGCACGGGCAGATCCACGTTGACATGACCCACGCGCACGTTGGGGAATTCGTAGGCCACGTCGAAGGCGCCTTCGGACGAGGTCTTGTCGGGCCCCATCATCGGCATGCCCACGTTGCGTGGCATGTACTGCGCGCTGATGCCCTGGCCGGCCGAGGTGTTGCTCCAGGCCTGCAGGCGGCCCTGCGCGTCCAGCCCTGCGGCAAAGCGGCTGACCGCAGCGGGGCGGTAGAAGTCGTGGCGGATGTCGTCTTCGCGGGTCCAGAGCAACTGGATGGGTGTGCCCTTCACCTGCAGCGCAATGGCGGCCGCCTGCGCCGCCACGTCCACCTCCAGGCGCCGCCCGAAGCCGCCACCCAGGTAAGGGATGTGCACGGTGACCTGCTGGGCGTCGATCCCCAGCACCTTGGCCACGGCGTTCTGCACCAGACCCGGCACCTGCGTTGGAACCCACACGACGGCCTTGGCACCGTCGAACTCGATCGTGCAGTTGAGTGGCTCCAGCGGCGCGTGGGGCAGGTAGGGTGCCACGTACTGCGCCTCGATGCGTTTGGCGGCGGCGCCCAGCGCCGCGTCCACGTCACCGGCCTTCCAGAAGCCAAAACCCGATTCGGTCTGGGCAGCCTGCGCCAGGCGCGCTTCGACGTCGGCCGTGGTCACGCCGGCCATCGGCCCGGCATCCCACTGCACCGCCAGCGCTGCCGCGGCCTGCTTGGCGCGCCACCAGCGATCGGCCAGCACCGCCACCCCACCGGTGGCGCCATGCAGCGGCGCGATGGTCACGATGTGGCGCACGCCCGGCATGCCCTTGGCCTTGCTGTCATCAACCGATCTGACGCTGGCGCCACGCACCGTGCCCATGTTGATCGCGGCGTACAACATGCCCGGGCGCACGATGTCGATGCCGTACAGCGCGCGTCCGTCGACCTTGGAGGGCGAATCCAGGCGCCCGACGCGCTGCCCGACGATCTTGGACTGCGCGGGCGACTTGAGGGCCCAGGTGGCGGCGGGTGTCCAGGTGGATGGGTGGGTCTGTGTCATGGCGCTGACCACCTCGCCCAGCGCCATGCGCCGCCCGTCGGCATGGCTGAACAAGCCCCGGTCCAGGCGCACTGCGGCGGCGTCGGTTTGCCAGGCCCGGGCCACCTGCGCCACCAGCGTGGCACGCGCCATGGCTGCCGCGTTGCGCAGCGGCAGCCACAAGTCGCGCACGCTGGACGACCCGCCGGTCATCATGATGCCCAAGGTGCGCGCCACCTGATGCATCACCCAGCGGCCACCGCGGGCCACAGGCCCTTCGTCGTCGGGCCGAAACGGAACGCCCTCGGCCACGCCCATGACATTGCCGTACAGCGCGTGGATGGGCGAAGCGGCCATGCCGATGCGGTCCCAGCCGCAGTCGAGTTCCTCAGCGACGATCATCAGCAGGGCCGTATGCACCCCTTGTCCCATTTCGGACTTGGACATCGCCACCGTCACCGCGCCATCCTTGCCCACGCGGATCCAGGCGTTGAGCGCGATGTCCTCGGGACTGCTGCCACCGGCCCAGGGGCCCTTGGCGTCGAAAATGCGCTTGTGTTCGTGCGGGTCCGAACCGCACCCGATCAACAGGGCGGTGCCCCCGGTGGTGCCGGCGATCAGAAAATGCCGTCGTTTCATCTGTCCTGCCTTTGCGCGTTGTGGTGTGATCGCATGACCACCCCGCGATTGTGCGTGGCCTTCGATTCACCGCAATCCCGTCAACCCTGGAAAGCCCTGACATGTCCCGTCTTGCCCCGCTGCCACCCGAAACCACGCCCGAACTGAAGGCGCATTTTGACTTCTTCCTGACCACCCTGGGCTTCACGCCCAATAGCGTGTTGACCATGCAACGCAAGCCGCGCCTGGTGCAGGCCTTTGCGCAGCTCAACGCGGCGGTCATGGATCCGGCCGGCGAGGTGGATCTGGGCTTTCGGCGCCTGATCGGCCACCTGGCCAGCCACGCGGCGGGTTGCCGCTATTGCGAGGCCCACACCCTGCTGGGGGCGCGCAACTTTGGTGTCAGCGAGGCCAAGCTGGCCGACGTGTGGACCTATGCACAAAGCCCCCACTACAGCGACGCCGAGCGCGTCGCGCTGGACTTCGCGCTGGCAGCCGCCGCACAACCCAACGCGGTGACCGACGAGTTGTTTGCGCAATTGCGCGCGCACTGGAGCGAGGCGCAGGTGGTCGAGATCCTGGGCGTGGTGGCCATGTTCGGGTTTCTCAACCGCTGGAACGACAGCATGGCCACGCCGCTGGAGGC
>CAYNWR010000056.1:3710-11103 GCA_964400915.1 uncultured Burkholderiaceae bacterium | reverse complement strand
GCAGGCGCTCGAGCGCAGCGATGCCGTGCAGGCCGAGTACGAGTCCAACACGGTGTCCGCCGTGGAAGGCGGCATCTTTGGCGCGCCCATCTATGTGCTTGATGGCCAGCGCTTCTGGGGACAGGATCGGCTGGATTTCGTCGATCGGGCGCTGGAGCGCCTGCGCGGGCGTGTCGAGTCCGCTTGAGACCTGAAGCATCGATGCCCCGCGAGTCTCCCGGCCACCCCTCCCAGCAACAGCCTGTGCGTCGGCATCAAGAGACAGGGACAAGGGATTTCCTGTTTGGTCAGGGCTGCCGTACGATGCAGGGGTACTTGTTTGGCCGGCCGCAGGCCTTTGAATCTTGGATGGCGGCATTCGATTGATGAGGCGGTGTTGGTCAAGAATCATGAACTCGGGAGAGCGGTTGTGAGCGCGCGAAGTGTGCTGCGCTGGCCTGCAGCCCTCTCGCTGATGTGGCTGGTCGGTGTCCACACGACGGGCCTTGCCGCCGACGAACCCCAGCTGCGCCTGAGCGGGTTTGGCACGCTGGCGGCCACACGTGCCTCCACACCACCTGGCTGGGTGTTTCGCAGGGACGCCTTGCAACCTTCGCATGCCGGAGGCACCCGCCTGGAGACCGATTCCCTGGTGGGTATTCAGGCCAACTACGCACTGATGCCCCAGGTCGAGGCTGTGGTGCAGTTGCAGGGCAAACGCCGGGTTGCCGCTGCCAAGACCAGCGAAAGCCTGGAGTGGGCGTTTGTGGCCTACCGTCCCAACGACGATTGGACGGTGCGATTCGGGCGGACCAGTCCACCGGTTTACCTGCTGTCCGAGTACCGCAATGTCGGATTTGCCTATCCGTCAATCCGGCCCAACATGGAGGTGTACGGCGGCCTGGCGATTGGTGCTTTGGATGGGCTTGACGTGTCGCGCAGCTGGGGTGGCGAGTCGGTGCGGTGGCAGGCCAAGGGTTTTGTCGGAAACGGTCGCATCAGAACCCCGGGGACCAACGGCCGGCCCGAAGGCGACTTTCGCCTCGACACCGTCCACGGCATGACCCTGCAGTACGAATCCAATGGCCTGCTGCTGCAGGGAACCTTGGCTCGCACGCGCGTGGACCTGGGCAACGCCTACTTTGGCGACGTGTTGCAACAAGGTCTGACCCAGTTGCAGCTGTTGGGCCATCCGCAACTGGCGCGCGAAGCGGCCGCGCTGGCCGGTCAGCTCGACCCGCAGCGCGCGCCCGTCAACTACGTGGCCTTCGGCGCCAGCTACGACCGCGATGCGTGGTTGATCAGCGGGGAAGTGGCCCGCCTCACCAGCCGCCTGTCATCTGCCAATCAGCAACTGGCGCATGTCAGCCTGGGGCGACGCTTCCAGTCGGTCCTGGGTTACATGTCGGTCGGTTCGGCGCGATCGTCGCGCGCGCCATTGGACAATCCCCAATGGGCCGCCCTGGTGGCTCCGACCCTGGGCCCGTTTGCGGCGCAGGCGATCCAGGCCCTGGGAACGGGCGCCGCTTTGTCGCTGAACAACCAGATCCGGCAGCGTTCGCTGTCGCTGGGCATGCGTTGGGATGTCAATTCGCACGTGGCG
Source organism: uncultured Burkholderiaceae bacterium (assembly GCA_964400915.1). Classification (GTDB taxonomy): domain Bacteria; phylum Pseudomonadota; class Gammaproteobacteria; order Burkholderiales; family Burkholderiaceae_C; genus CAYNWR01. The sequence goes on along the minus strand of CAYNWR010000056.1, from coordinate 9,521 downwards.
CTCAAATGGCAGTGGGATCGCTTTTCAATCGACCCCAATGGGGCGGGAACACTTTGGTTGCAGCCAGGGTCGGCCGCAGCGCGTGTTCGTGTCATGTCGGTCGGTCTCGATTTTGTGTTCTAGATCATGTGGCGACCCGTTCGAATTTGCCTTCTTGGGGTGCTGATCCTGACCGCTGCAGCTGCCGCCCATGCAGACTTTTACGTGGTGGTGCATACCAGTCAGCCCGTGCGTGATTTGTCGCAGCGGGATGCTGTCGACCTGTTCATGGGCCGCCATCGCAGCCTGGGCAACACGTCCGCTGCGCAGCCCTTGGATCTACCCAAGGACAGTCCGGCCCGGGCCGGGTTTTTTCGCGCGCTGACCGGCATGAGCCTGGCGCAGATCAACAGCTATTGGGCCAGGCTGACCTTCACAGGGCGAACCACACCACCTCTGACCGTGGCCAGTGAAGCCGCCGTTTCCGAAGCGATCAAGCGCAATGCAGCTGCCATCGGCTACCTCAGCACCGAACCGGCGGACCCCCACTTGCGGGTGGTTCTCGTGATCAAGGACGCCCATTAGCCATTGGGCCACCGCGGCGCGCTGTGGCCGGCACTGAAGCGCAGGGGAGCTTGTGGGATCATGAACACCGTGATCGAGCCCACCCCTCAGTCTGGAACGCTCAGCGTGCAGCGGCGCCTGTTGAGTTACATCCTTGCGGGGGCATTGGCTTTTGCGCTGGTTGGCGCGGCCATTGTCTACAAGTCAAGCCAGACCCGTGCGCAGGCCACTGCGCGCGACGCGCTGGGCAGCTTGGTCGATTCGGTGGAGAAAACCGCCGCCATCGGCGCGTTTGCGGCCGATCAGGTGTTGCTGCAGGAGTTGGTGGACGGGCTGGCGCGCCATCCCCTGGTGGCGCAGGCTTCGGCGCTTGGAAAGGAAGGTGCCAGGTTGGCCGAACGCCAGTCTGCCCAGCTTCGCGGCGCGTCGGGCGACACGGCCGTCGCTGGTGGTGACGTCGGGCTCAGGGTGGAGCGCGCGCTGCTTTCGCCGTTTGACACCGCCGAGCAGGTGGGCACCTTGCTGGTGTTGGCGGACGACGCACGGGTGGCCGCCATGGCGCGATCCGAAGCCGTTCGAATCTCCGTCTTCTTGCTGCTGCAAACGCTGTTGGTGGCGCTGATGCTGTATGCCGTGGCTCGCGCCCTGGTGTCGCGGCCATTGCTGGAATTGGCAACGCGTTTGCGGGCGCTCGAGCCGGGATCGGCCGACCGTGTGGCCCGCATGCCCGGGCACGAACACGACGAGATCGGCAGTTTGGTGTACAGCGCCAACGAGCTGCTGGATCAGACCCAGGCCGCCATGTTCCGCGAGCGCCGGGCGCGGGCAGAGATCGAGGCGATGGAGGCCCAGTACCGTCAGATGTTCGAATCGTCCAGCGCAGGCATCCTGGTCATCGATTTCCAGGGGAGCCTGCTGCATTGCAACGCAACGGCCCAGCGCCTGGCCGGCTGGACCAACGCGCAGATGAACGAGATGAAGCGCATCGACGTGATGGAAGCCCTGTTTGAACAACCCGAGCGCATCAAGGCCCTGGCTGATCAGGCGGCTGCCACGCGCGAGCTGCTGGCGGCGGACTTCGAGCTCAAGCGCGTGGACTCGACATCGCGCTGGGTTCATTGCCTGGTGTCGGCCAGCGAGATTGCCAGCGAGCACCGCGTGGTGGAGGCGGTGCTCTACGACATCACCGAGCGCCGCAAGCGCGAGGCGGCCATCCGCTACAAGGCCGAACACGACAACCTCACCGGGCTGAGAAACCGCGCCACGATGGAGGCCGCGATCGATCGGCATGTCGAGATGGGCCTGGCGGGGGACATGCCCTTGTGGACGGTGATGGGCATCGACCTGGATGGCTTCAAGCAGGTCAACGACCGGCTGGGCCACGCCGCGGGTGACCGCGTGCTGGTGGAGGTGGCCAGACGCATGCGGGCTGCGGTGCGGCGATCCACCGATACCGTCGGCCGCATCGGGGGTGACGAGTTTCTGGTGCTGCTGGGTCAGATCGATGCGGCCGACGAATCCGCCAGCAACATTGCGGCGAACCTGATCGCGAGCTTGAGCGAGCCGATCGAGCTGGACGATGGTCAGCAGGTGCGCGTTGGTGCCAGTGTCGGCATGGCCTCATTTCCGCGCCATGGACAGACGCGCAAGCAATTGCTGCACGCAGCGGACATCGCAATGTATGAGGTCAAGCGCACCGGCAAGAACGCCTATGCGCTGGCGCTGGGCGCGCCCTCGGATTTCTGAGGGGACGGCTCGGGTGACCATTGCGGCGCCTCGGTGGGGCGGCTGAACCGGTAACCTTGCATCAGGGCCTGTGGCGCTCGCGGAAGAATGAAAGCCGCCTGCTCGGCGGTTTCAACGCCCTCGGCCACGATCTCGAGCTTGAGACCGCTGGCCACGGCGTCGATGTCGTGCACCAGCACACCTTCCGTCACTTCCCGCGTGAGTGCAGCCGCTGCCAGGCCCGTGTCGACCAGGCATTGCTGAACATGCTGGACAAAATCGTCCTCGGTGAACGGCCTGGGACTGATGTTGACGGACACACGAAAATTCTGGCCCCGACGATGGTCATCCGCCGCAAAGCGGCAGGCCTGACCAAGCACCCAACGGTCGAGTTGCACCACGATGCCGGTCTCTTCGGCAATGGGAATGAAGCTGGCCGGTGGCACCATGCCGCGCACGGGGTGTTGCCAACGCACCAGGGCCTCGGCGCCCACCACGTCGCCCGCGGCGGATTGGGTGTCTGGAAAATCCTATATTGACATGAATGCTGTGCGCGGGCGGGCCTTGCAGTTGCGCCGCCTGCTTTTAATCGTGAGGTGTTTCCGGCTGCACGTCCAGCGCCAGCAGCACGCGCGCGACCATGTTGTAGGCGGCGATGGCCGTGGTCAGCTCCACGATGGCTGTGGGGTCGAGGTGCTGACGCAAAGCCGCCACCAGCTCCTCGCTGGCCCGGGCGTGGCGGGTGACCTGCTCGGCAAAGCGCACGCTCAGCACCGCGAGCTCGCCCATGGCGCTGGAGCGCAGGCGCTCAAGGGCACCGTCGCGCCTGTCGGGGTCTTCTGCAGCACTCAACCAGTCGCGCAGGGCATCCAGATCGGCCTGGGCTCCACCGGATTGCAAATACTCGGGGGCGTGATGCCCGTATTCGTAGTCGGCGCCCGTCACCAGCGCCACGGTGCAGATGGCCAGCTCGCGCACGCGCGCGTCAAGTGCCATGCGTGTGCGCACCGCGCCAAGAAAGTGGTTCCAGCCACGCGCCACGGGTTCGCTCCACAGCAGGGCGCGGTCCAGGTTGAGCAGCTTGCCGCCACGGCGTGCGAACACGGCGTCGACGAGATCGGCAGGTTGGGGCTTTTGTTCGGGAGTCCAGTCGGGGATGTGCATGGCTTGGATGGGATGGGCTGGAAGCAAAGAACTCAGAGGGGCACAGGGGGCCACAGGATAATCCCCGCCATGCGCATTCGATTCACCAAGATGCACGGGGCCGGCAATGATTTTGTGGTGCTGGACGAAACGCGTGGCCTGCTGGGCCTGAGCCGTGAGCAGTACCGCTTTCTCGCGGATCGGCATTTTGGTGTTGGCGCCGACCAGATCCTGTCGGTGCGCGCCAGCCCGGCGGCGGGCTTTGATTTCGAGTACGTGATCCACAACGCCGATGGCGGTGAAGTGGAGCATTGCGGCAATGGCGCGCGCTGTTTTGTGCGCTACGTGCGCGACAAGGGGCTGACGACCAAGGACAAGGTGCGCGTGCGTCTGGCCGGTGGCGAGATCGAACTGAGGATGCAGCCGGATGGACGTGTGACGGTGGACATGGGCGCACCCATCTTCGATCTGACGCGGGTGCCTTTCGATGCCTCCGGCCTGCAGCCGATCGCCGAAGGCTCCTGGCAGCTCTTTCCCTTGAGTTTTGAGCATTTTTCGGCTGCGGCGAGGGTCCAGTCTTGCAATATTGCTACACAAAACGTAGCTATCCTGTCGATGGGCAACCCCCATGCGGTGTTGCGAGTGGCCGATGTCGATGCGGCGCCTGTGGCCGAGCTCGGGCCCTTGATCGAGCGGCACCCGCGATTTGCACGGCGCGTCAATGCAGGTTTCATGCAGCTGGTTTCGCGCCACCGGATGGCGCTGCGTGTCTACGAACGTGGGGCAGGCGAGACCCTGGCTTGCGGCACGGGGGCCTGCGCGGCCGCGGTCGCCGGCATTCGACTGGGCTGGCTCGACCATCGGGTGGATGTGCAAACGCGGGGTGGCCGCTTGACGATCGAGTGGGCGGGCCAGCTGCAGGATCCGGTGTACATGACCGGCCCGGCCCAGACCGTGTTCGAGGGCGAAATCGACCTACCGGCATCCCTTGGGTCTGACGTGGCAGCCAGCCAGGCCGGCGTGCGTTTGGACTAGGATCGTGGACATGAACGCATCATCCAATCCGCCGACAACACCTGGGGTGGCCACGGGCATGCCCTTGACCGAGGACGACATCGCCCGTTACCTGCTCACCACGCCCGACTTTTTTGTGCGCCACGCCGGCGTGCTCGCATCGGTGCAGATGACCAGCCCCCACGGCAATCGCGCCGTCAGCCTGCAGGAACGCCAGGCCGAGATGCTGCGCGAGAAGATCAAGCTGCTCGAGCACCGCATGATGGACATGATCCGCAACGGCAACGAGAACATGCTGATTGCCGAGCGTTTGCAGCGTTGGGTGGGTGGACTGCTGCGGGTTCACGATCCGGCCGAGCTGCCCGCGCTGATCGTGGCCGGCCTGCGCGACGATTTTGGTGTCCCCCAGGTGGCCGTGAAGGTCTGGGGTGTGGGCGAGATGTTCATGGACGCCCACTTTGCCCAGGGCGCCAGCGAGGATGCCCAGGCCTTCGCCTCGTCGCTCACGGCGCCTTTCTGTGGCGTCAATCCGGGCTTTGAAGCGACGCAGTGGCTGGATGACCCGGCAGCGGCCTTGTCGATGGCGCTGATGCCCCTGCGCGAGGGGCCGATCACCGAGCCCACGCCCGCCTTTGGCTTGATCGTGCTGGCGTCGCCCGATGCCCATCGATTCCAGGCCGGCATGGGCACCGATTTCCTGGAAGACATTGCCGAACTGGCGAGTGCAGCGCTGTCGCGCCTGCGCGACTGAGCGCGGCACCAACAGGCCGTGATTCAAGCCCCGGGTGTCGCGCAGGCCATGCCGGAGCCAGACCCGCGCGTGGCGGCTTACCTGGAGCATGTTCGGGTGCAAAAGCGGCTCGCCGCAAGAACCGTTGCGCTCTACACCCTTGATCTTCAGCGCCTGCAAGGGCTGGCCCAAGCGGCACGCCTGGACTTGGCGCAGGTGCAGGTGGCACACGTTCGGCGTTGGGCGGCCCAGATGCATGCCCAGGGGCGAAGCGCCCGTGGCATTGCCCTGATTCTTTCGGGCTGGCGGGGCTTTTACACCTGGCTCGGGCGTGAGGGCTTGGTGGCCAACAACCCCGTCGTGGGGGTGCGGGCGCCCAAGGCCGCGCGACCCCTGCCCAAAGCCCTGTCCGTGGATGAGGCCGTGCAACTGGCTGAATTCAAGGGCCATACCCAGTCCCCGTGGATCGAAGCGCGCGACGCTGCCATCGTCGAGCTGCTCTACGGTTGTGGCTTGCGCGTGTCCGAACTGGTTGGCCTGGACATCCGCGGTGGCGATGCGGCGCGGGATGCAGGCCGGGGCTGGGTGGATTGGGAGGCGTGCGAACTGCAGGTGCAAGGCAAGGGCAGCAAGCGCCGCAGCCTGCCTGTCGGCTC
>CAYNWR010000056.1:0-3610 GCA_964400915.1 uncultured Burkholderiaceae bacterium | reverse complement strand
GCAGGCGGCCCGATCGCCCCATGCCTGGCGTGTGGTGGACGGCACCGACGAGGCGGCGCTTTTTGTTAATGCCAAGGGCCGGCGCCTGGGTTCTGCTGCCATTTGGCGCGTGCTGCGCAACCGCAGCCAGCACGCGGGCCTGCCGCAGTCCGTGCACCCACACATGTTGCGCCATTCCTTTGCCAGCCACCTGCTGCAGTCCAGTGGCGACCTGCGCGCCGTGCAGGAGTTGCTGGGCCACGCCAACATCGGCACCACCCAGGTTTACACACGGCTGGATTTTCAGCACCTGGCACGGGCCTACGACGCTGCGCATCCCCGCGCCAAACGCAAGACTGCATCAAAAGGTTAATTTACCCGGGTATAACAAGAAAGTTAATTAATTCCGGGTAAAATATCGAATCGAAAGGATGATTTGATATGGCGCCCAGGCCCACCCAACGCCCCGCCGGTGCCACACGCTTCGTGGCTTTCCAGTCCGGCAAACGCCTCGGCGAAGGCACGCAGGCCCAACTGGCAGCCCAACTGGGTTCTCAACGGGTTGCCGACGGCCTGGACCCGGCGTCAGCGCCGCCCGTGCTGGTTTTCGACCTTGAAAGCGGCGAGCAGATCGAGTTCCCACCGGCGTCGGCTGAACCAGCGCCGACACCCGCGCCACGCCCCGGTCGACCCCGCCTGGGCGTTGTCGCCCGCGAGGTGACCTTGCTGCCCCACGACTGGGCCTGGCTGGACACCCAGCCGGGTGGCGCTTCGGCGACCTTGCGCAAGCTGGTGCTGGGTGCCCGCCGCCTCAACGAAAGCGCCAACCTCAAGCACGCGGCGCGGGTGGCCTGCTATCGCTTCATCAGTGCGATCGCCGGCAACGAAGCTGGCTACGAGGAAGCCCTGCGGTCGCTCTTTCGGGACGACCCTCAGGGCTTTGGCCAGCATGTGGCGACCTGGCCCGGTGATGTGCGCGCCCACGCGCTGGGTCTGGCCCAGCGCGCGTTTGAGTCGCCGACGGCTGATCTCGAAGTTGCCGCTGCGCCTGCGGACGCAACGGGCGCGCCCTGACGGGCACCCACCCCGACCCCCCGCCTGAAGGCCGGCAGATCGCCATCGGTGCCTCAACGCGGCGCGGCCGACTGCTGGCCCGCCAGCACGCCGCGCAGGTAGGCCTGCTCGCGATCGAGGTCGCGCAGGCGCGCGCGCAGGCTACGAATTTGCGCATCGTCCCGGCTGCGCCCAATCTCGCGCTCCAGGCGCCGGCTTTCGTCGGTGCTTTGCTTGAGCCTTTGTTCGGTCCGGTGAACCTCCAGACCGGCCGAGAAGTAGCGACGAAACACCCCGTCACCCGGCAAGCCTGTGCAGCGGCTGCCCTTGTCGCTGGCGCCAGCGGTTCCGGCCCGCCAACCGCCGTGCGCCGTGCAAAACGAGGGGAGTCCGACGTAATACCCCGCGCGCCAGGCCTCGGCATTGGGCCGCACGCCGGCCTTGGCGCAATCTTCGGCATACGTCGCGATGCGGTTGGGCGACTCGCCCGCCGCGCCATCGTTGAGACCCACCCCATGCCAGTCGGCCACCTTGCATTGTTCTTCGCTCATGCTCGCACATCCCGCCATGCCAAGGGCCAGCACACATGCCGTGGCCATGACGATGGCGCGATGCCACGGCTGAAAGTGGCCCAGCCAGGCCGATGGTGGGGTGCCAAGCGTGTTCATGTGCGCCATTTTGCCGCTGGATTGCCGCAGCGCGCCACCGCCACGCCACAATGTCTGGATGGATGGTCGCTTCTGTTTGCTCGCTTTTTGCAGCCATTTGCCCGTCGGGGCCGATTCGCCCCCGGCCTGCGTTGGCGCCGCGCCCTGGTGGGGCTCGATGGGGTGTCCATGAAAGTCATTCGTCTGGCTGCCGGACGTGAGCGTTCGCTGTTGCGCCGGCACCCCTGGATCTTCGAGTCGGCCATTGCCAGGGGGCGCGCCGACGCGGGCGAAACCGTTCGTGTCGAATCACACGAGGGGCAGTTTTTGGCCTGGGGCGCCTTCAGCCCGTCGTCGCGCATTCGCGTGCGTGCCTGGAGCTTTGTCGAAAGCGAGCGCATCGACGCTTCTTTTTTTGAAGCAAAAATCGCTGATTCGGTGTTCGCTAGAGGCCGAAATGGCGAAAAACTTGGCATTCGAAGCGACGCCTGGCGCCTGGTGCATGGCGAAAGCGATGGTCTGCCAGGCCTGGTGGTCGATCGCTACGGCGACACCCTGGTGGCGCAGTTCGGTTCGGCCGGGGTCGAGCGCCACAAGGAGGTGCTGGCCTCGGCCTTGCTGTCTGCCACGGGGCTTGAGCGACTGTTCGAGCGCTCCGACGCGTCGGTTCGCGAGCTGGAAGGGCTCGCTCCGGTCAAGGCCTGGCTGCGCGGCGGTGGCGCAACCGAGATGACATTGCGCGAGCACGACTGGCGGCTGAAACTGGACGTCGAGCACGGGCACAAGACTGGCTACTACTTGGACCAGCGCGACAACCGGGCCCTGTTCGCCCGCATCGTGGCCAGCCGGCAGGCCAAGCGGGTGTTCAATGGGCATTGCTACACGGGCGGATTCACGCTGGCTGCCCTGGCCGGCGGCGCGACCGATGTGCTCAGTGTGGACTCCTCGGCAGCGGCGCTGGCGCAGGCGCGCGCCAACGTCGAACTCAACCAGCTCGACCTGGCCGCTTGCCGTTTTCTGGATGCCGACGTCAACGCCACCTTGCGTGAGCATCTGGCGCGGGGCGAGCGGTTCGATGCCGTCGTGCTGGACCCGCCCAAGCTGGCGCCGACCGTGGCCCACGCCGAGCGCGCTGCGCGGGCCTACAAGGACCTCAATCGCCTGGGCCTGTCCCTGCTGGCGCCGGGTGGGGTCCTGTTCACGTTTTCGTGCTCATCGGGCATCGGGGTGGAGCTGTTTCACAAGATCGTGGCCGGTGCAGCGGCCGATGCCGGGGTTGACGGGCACATCCTGCACACGCTGGGCGCTGCACCCGATCACCCGACTTCGCTGGCCTTTCCGGAAGGCGAATACCTCAAAGGCCTGGTGATCGCACGCTCGGCTCGCGCGACCTAAACTCCAGGGTTTTGACGGGCCCCACCGGGCAGGACAGCGACATGAGCCTCATTCCCACCACCATCCTCACCGGCTTCCTTGGTTCGGGCAAGACGACCCTGCTCAAACGGGTGCTGGGTGAGGCCCACGGGCACAAGATCGCCATCATCGAAAACGAGTTTGGCGAGGAAAACATCGACAGCGACATTCTCGTGACCGATAGCAAGGAGCAGATCATTCAGATGAGCAATGGCTGCATCTGCTGCACCATCCGTGAGGACCTGCGCACCACCTTGTCGGATCTGGCGGCCAAACGCCGGCGTGGCGAGCTCGACTTTGAGCGCGTGGTGATCGAGACGACCGGCCTGGCCGACCCTGGGCCCGTGGCGCAGACCTTCTTCATGGACGAGGAAATCGCCGAGCAGTACCTGCTGGACTCGATCCTGACCCTGGTGGACGCCAAACACGCTGCCACGCAGCTCAACGACCGGCAGGAGGCGCGTCGGCAAGTTGGCTTTGCCGACCAGATCTTCATCAGCAAGACCGATCTGGTGGCG
>CAYNWR010000055.1:0-11107 GCA_964400915.1 uncultured Burkholderiaceae bacterium | reverse complement strand
TGGTGCGCCAGCTCATCAAGGCCGGTGCCCCGCTGGACCATGTGAACAACCTGCACTGGACGGCGGTGATCGAGGCGATCGTGCTGGGTGACGGTGGGCCGCGCCATCAGGCGACGCTCAAGGCGCTGCTGGACGCGGGCGCGAGCACCCGGCTGACCGATCGCAGCGGCGCCACACCCTTGCAGCTCGCACGTGCACGCGGGTACGGCCCAATGGTGCAGATGCTGCAGGCAGCCGGCGCGCGTTGATGACCGCGTTGTGCAAGCGCGTCGCCTCTGGTGGACGCCATCCATAATGAGCGGTCCCAGACTTGCACCCCGTTTGAGTCCGTTCATGCCACATGCCGGTTCAGCAGCCTTGTTCTTCACGGTCTTGGTGTTGGTCACCACGGCTTACTTTTTGTTGGGCGGACTGCCCTTGCTGATCCTCTCGCACGACTCGCCGGTCGATCAGGCCTTCATCCAGAGATTCTTCGAGATCTACTATGGGGCGGCCATCGCGTCGGCCACCTGCGCGGCCATCAGCTTTGCTTTCTGGGGGCGGGCGGTATTTGCCCTTGGCAATGCCGTGATCGTCGCGGTGGCATGGTTGCTGCGCAAGCGCATCATTCCAACCATGTCGCACCTGGCTGCGCAGATCCAGGCCAAGGACGTGCAGGCCGTGCGGGCGTTCCGCAAGGTTCACTCCGTGGCGCTTGGCGTCAACCTGGTTCAGCTGATCGCTCTGATCTGGGGTCTCACGCGGATGTCGATGGCCTGATCGATTGCCCGGGTGTGTGTGGCTGGCTTGTGGGTCCAACGCCGAGTGCCCATTGCACAAATGGCCCAGTCGGGCGTATGGTCCGGCCTTGCCCGCACGCGGAACGCACCATGAACCCCACACCCGCACAGTCCCCCGAATCCTTTGGAGCGCCCGGCTTGCCGGCGGAGGTTCTCGAAGCCGTCGTGCGCGGCAACAAGATCGAAGCGATCAAGCTGCTGCGCGCAGCCAGGGGTCTGGGCCTGAAGGAGGCAAAGGACATCGTCGACGCAGCGGAACCCGGCATTCGCGCCGCGCACCCCAGCCTGGCGCCGGGAGAGATGGCGCAGGGCGGGTCGGCTTCGGTGTGGCGCTGGATCGTCGGGCTTGCTGTGGTGGCCGTCGCCGCCTACCTGTTGCTGCGCCTGAAATCGTGACGCTATATAAGTAATAGCTATCAAGCGCCAACCGACGCTCGCTGAGGCGGCTATACGTGCTGGACAGCCTGTTCCATCGCCGACTGGCAGTTGATGCAGCGCGCCACCTCCGGTGATGCGGCCAGTCGCGCAGCCGAGATCTCTTCGCCGCACGCCACACAGTAGCCATAGGTGCCTGCGTCCAAGCGCGCCAGCGCGGCCTCCACCTCGCGCAATTCGCGCGATTCATGATCGTCCAGGGCAAATTCCAGCTCTTTCTCGGTGGTCACCTGCGCCTGGGAATCCTCGCGATGCCCGAAGTGGGCCGCCGAGGCCTCGGCGCGGCCGACATCACCGCCGCGCAGCTGGATCAGTTGCGAATGCAGGCTGGCGCGTTGTGCCAGCAGTTGCAGGCGAAGCTGGGTGAGTTGCTGTGTGTTCATCGGGTGCTTGCTCCTTGAAGGGCATCTTCAGTGCCACCGCTGCGCCTGTCTTTGACGCCCATCAAGTTCTGGCGCTGTCATGATCGAGGTCCATCCCAGGCCCTGTCAGCGCAGCGAACGAGGGCACGGCATCGGCGGCCCTGCAGGCAAAATCGGAAGGCCATTTGTCAACATCACCACCCATCGCCACCATGAACATCGACTACAGCCGCTACCAGACCTTGAACCTCACACGCAGGGGCCCTGGCGATTCGGTGCTGGACATCCAGATGCGGGCCGATGGCCCCGGAGGCAATGGCAAGCTGCCCACCGCGGGTCACCAGGGGCATCTGGAGTTGACACAGATCTGGCGTGACGTGGGCGCCGACGATTCGGTGCGCTGCGCGGTGCTGCGCGGCATGGGACAGGGCTTTTCGGGTGGTGGCGACCTGGCCCTGGTGCAGGACATGGCCGACGACTTCGCGGTGCGCACACGCGTGTGGAAGGAAGCGCGCGACCTGGTCTACAACGTGATCAACTGCGACAAACCCATCGTGAGTGCCATGCACGGGCCGGCGGTGGGGGCGGGGCTGGTGGCAGGCCTGTTGGCCGACATCCCGATTGCCGCGCGCAGCGCCAAGATCATCGATGGGCACACGCGCCTGGGCGTGGCCGCTGGCGATCACGCAGCCATCGTCTGGCCGCTGCTGTGTGGCATGGCCAAGGCCAAGTACCACCTGCTGCTGTGCGAACCGGTGAGCGGCGAGGAGGCCGAACGCATCGGTCTGGTGGCCCTGACCGTGGACGACGACCAATTGCTGCCCAAGGCCTATGAGGTGGCCGACCGGCTGGCGCAGGGCAGCCAGAGTGCGATCCGCTGGACCAAGTACGCGCTCAACAACTGGCTGCGGCAAGCCGGAGGTGCGTTCGACACCTCGCTGGCGCTGGAATTCATGGGATTCGGTGGGCCGGATGTCAAAGAGGGCGTTGCCAGCCTGCGCGACAAGCGCCCGCCGCGGTTTGCCTGAATTTGGGGTGCAGACCGTGTGTCTGCTGGCATGCCGCGTGCTTGCTGGCAGGATGCGTCCGATCGATTGTTTTTTCGGAGGAGTTTTCAGATGTTGATTCGCCGCCTGTTCGTCATCGCTTCGTGTTGCAGTGCCTTTGCGGTGGCCGCGCATCCGATCGGTTCCCATCCCGCCGGTGCATCGCATCCGCAGGATGCCGATGTGGTCAAGGCCATTGAAACCACCCGTGTGGCGATCCAGAAGGCCGTGTTTGCCAAGGACGCACCCGCGCTGCAGAAGCTCTACACGGCCCCTTTTGTGCACACCCATGGCTCGGGCAAGGTGGATGGCCGAGCCGAGCGCATCGTGAGCTTGCTGACGGGCGAGCCGGTGGTCGAGCTCGCGCCGATCGAAGACTACGCCATCGCCCAATACGATGGCCACACCGCCGTGGTGCGCGGCAAGAGCCCGATCCTCAACGTGCGCGAGAACCAGTACTACCAATTCCGCTGGATTCAGGTGTATGTCAATGAAGGCGGGCAGTGGAAGCTTGCCGCCAGCCAGGCCACCCGGCTGGCCGATCCCCCGGTGGCGGCCAGCGATGCGCGGGCCTCGGCCATGAAGCAGATCAGCGCGGTGCGCTGACGGCCACACCTCATTGTCCGGGCTGGCCCGTTTTGCGCCAGCCGCTGTCCCGGTGCCTGGACGAGCGCGGTTATCATCGTTCGGTTCATCCATGCACACCTTGCGCACCTCCCGCTTTTTCGGCCTGAACCTTGCCCGCCTTGTGCTGGTGTGGTTTGTGCTGTCCGTGGGTGTTGCCGTCGCTGCGCCGCTTCTCAACCCAAAGGCGATGGACATCGTCTGCACGGGCTCGGGCGCGGCCAAGCTGGTGATCAAGTCCGCCGATGGAACAACGGGCACGCAGGCACTTGATGTCGGCATGGATTGTCCGATGTGTGCGCCTGCGGGCGCGCCGCCCACTTCGGTATGCGGTGCAACGCCGCAGCCCTCGCCGCTGTCGCATGCGTTGCGACCGATCGAGCAGACCGTGTTGGCGGCCATCGCGGCTGCGCCGCCGCCCGCTCGCGGGCCACCCCCAATCTCCTGAGCTATTTATTTTGTAGCTGACATGCGAGTTTCGATGCTCGCAATCGGCTGTTTTTCTTTGCTTTCAGGAGATGAACATGGTGGTGCGAATGGGCATGCCACCCGTGCACGGGTGGGACGCGTGGCGGGCTTGGGCCGTTGCAGCGGGATTGGCGGTTTCGGGGGCGGAGGTGGCGGCGCAAGCAGCGGAAGCCCCTGTGTCGACAGCGCCGGCGGCACGACATCTGGGTTCGGTGGTGATCACGGCCACCACGCGCGAGCAGCCTGTGCAGGACGTGCAGGCGTCGGTGCAGGTGATCACAGCGCAGGATTTGCAGGCCTTTGCAGGCACCAGCGTGACCGAGGCCTTGAAAATGGCCAGCGGCGTGGACGCGCGGCCCAATGGCTCCAACGCCTTTGTGGCGGTGCGGGGCATGATCTCCAATGCGGGCTCACCCGTGCTGATCCTGGTCGACGGCATGCGCCGCACCGGCAAGTACGGCGGCGTCGGCCTCAACCTGATGGGTGTCGAAGACGTGGAGCGGGTCGAGATCGTGCGTGGGCCGATGTCGGCGCTGTATGGTGCCGATGCCACGGGCGGGGTGATCAACATCATCACCAAGGCGCCCAAGCCCGGCGAGGCCTTTCACGGCAGCGCGCGCCTGAGCACCGGCGCGATGTCCGGCGGGCAACGGCGCACGAACATCCTGGGTGCGACCTTGTACGGCGGCACCGAGCAGACCGGCCATCGGCTGGCCCTGGAGCAGCGCAGCAAGGGCCTGTTTCGTTACCCCAGCACCGCCAGCACGACCTACGACCTGTCCAAGGTCGATGAAAGCTATTTCAACTACGAGGGTGCCTGGGCCCTGGCCCCAGGTCACGAATTGCGCTGGTCGCTCGAACACGTGGACCAGGACGACACCGGTCCGGCCTTTCGCGCAACCGCACCCGTTGGCGCTTTCACGGCCTTCGAGCGCGAACGCCGTCGCACCGCAGCGCTGCGCTACAAAGGGGTGGTGGGCCCAGGCCTGTTGAATGTTGACCTGGCCGACGGGCGCAGCACGGCGTCCACCACGCGAAGCTTCCCGACCATCGAGACCACGGCCTATGACCAGCGCCAGCTGGATGCCCGCTACACGCTGGATCTGGAAGATCACACGGTGGTGGCCGGCGTCGGCACGCGACGCGAGGAACTGAACGTCAGCATCGTGCCCACGCTGGCCCGCACAACCAACCATCACCTGCTGCTGCAGGACGAATGGAAATTCGCCAAGGCCTGGAAGTTGCTGGCGGGCGTGCGCCACGATGACTTCTCGACCTTTGGCTCGGCCACCACGCCGCGCGTGTCGCTGGCCTACGCGCCGGGGCCGTGGTCCTACCGCATTGGCTACGGCGAGGCCTTCCGTGCACCGTCGGCGCTTGAGCAGTATTCGCGCTTCACGCGGGGGCGGTTCCTGATCCTCGGGCAGCCCACCATTCAGCCCGAGTCGAACAAGAGCTGGGAAGTCGCCGCGGCCTGGTCAGGCGAGCGCGCGTCGATGGAGTGGGTGCTGTTCCAGTCCAACGTCACCAACCTGATCCAGACGACCAATTCGGCGGCGCTCCCGGGCGACCCGGCGGGTGTGACCACGCGCAGCATCTACTCGAACATCGGCAAAGCGCGTCTGCGCGGTTCGGAACTTGCCGGGCAATGGCGCGTGACCGGGGCCTGGACGCTCACAGGGGGCTGGGATCACCTGGAGGCCATCGATGCCATCACCGGCGCACGCCTGACCCAACGCGCTCGCAACACCTACCGCGTGGGCAGCCGCTGGACGGACGGGGCCTGGCGTGTGGACGTGCAGGGGCGCTACCTCAAGGGTTACTACGCCAGTGTGGCCGTCACACCACCAACGCCGACGCCGGCACCCGTCAACACCAATTTCGGCACCCTTGATGTCAAGGTCAGTTATGCCCTGAACAAGGCCTGGAACCTGGCGGTTGGCATCGACAACCTCACCAACCGCCGCCAGCCAGCCAACTACAGCGCCACGGGCTCCGTCCAGGATCCGCCCGGGCGCTTCCTGTACCTGACCGCGTCGGCGCGATTCTGAAAGGACGCCAGCATGCAAGCCACACCGTCGCGCCCCATCGCATCCAGCGCGCTGATGAAAGACCCGGACGCGTTGCGGCAGGCCTGGTTGGACCTGCGCGCGCGGCATGCCCACACCCATGGACCAGAGGCCGCGCAGATGCTGGGCGTGCCCGAAGCGGCGTTGCAGGCGGCCTCCATCGGGCACGGCGCGGTGGCGCTGGCGGGCAACTGGCGCGACCTTCTGGCCGAAGCTGGGCAATGGGGCAAGTTGCTGGTGGCGGTGCGCAACGGCCTGGGGGTGGGCCTGTTCATCGCAGACGACGTGCAAGTCGACCGCGTGGGCACGGCGGTGGCGTTGCGATCGTCCACCCACAACCTGGTGCTGGACGTCTCGGCGCGCCAGGCGATCTACCTGCTTGAAGATCACGATGCACATGGCCGCACGTTCAGCATCAATGGGTTTGATGGCTGCGGCGACGTGGTGGCACGGGTGTTCCTGATGTCCAAGTCCGGCCGTGAGAAGGCCCAGCCCTTTCTGCAGCAATGGGCCGACCCGGCGCAGGCCCGCACGTGGCAGGGCTGGAGCGAAGCGTCCACGGTGCTGAGCCTGCCCGAGCCCCAGCCGGTGGCGCGTGAATGCGTTGGGCAGGTGCGTGGGCCCGCTGCCGCAGACGCGGCGCGGCGCCTGGTGCTGGGCCTGGCCGGCCTGGCGGGGCCTGTGGTCGTGCAGATCGACGGGCAGGGCGCGGCCGCCCATGTGGTGGCAGGCAGCGGCATCAAGACATCCGAGACGCCGGGCGCAGTGCATGCCAGTCACGCCGCGTTCAAGCTGCACCTGCGTGCCAGCGCGGCCGTGCAGGTCGATTCGCTGGCACAGCCCGATGGTCCATTGGGCGTGTGTATCCAGGATGGCCATGGCGGCACGCTGAGCCTTTTGGCGGCTGCCGGCGGGCCGGGTGTGTCGACATGGTTGCAATCGATGACCGAGGGCGCAGCTCATGAGGCCTGAACATCCAGATCCGATCGAGCCCGTGCCGCCAGGGTCGCGTGACGCGACGGTGGCCACAGTGGGCCGGCGCGCCGTGGTGCATGCAGCGTTTGGGCACGCTGCACTTGTGCACGCCGCACGTGGCAGCGTGAGCCTCTGGGGGATGGCGGCCCTGCCAGCCTTGGCGCAAAAGCCCGAGCGCTGGATCGTCACCAACAGCTACATCGCCGACATCGTCGTGGCCTTGGGTGGCGCCGAGCGCATCGTTGCGGTGGGCGGCGGATCTGACCACATCGCCGAGCTCAAGGCCGTGCCGCGCCTGCCGGGTTTCCGGCAGACCTCGGCCGAGCCGATGCTGTCGGTGGGGCCCACCCGGGTGGTGGTGTCCAACGAATGGACGGTTCCGCAGACACTCGACCAGCTGCGGGCCGCTGGCGTCGCCGTCGACGTGATCGATGCCGAGCAGACTCCGGCTGGCGTGGAACGCCGCATCCGACACGTGGCGCGCCTGCTCAAGAAGGAGGCCGACGGCGACAAGCTCGTGCAGCGCTTCCAGCGAGAGCTCAAGGACGCCCAAGCATTCGTCGCGCGCGCACCGCGGCGGCCACGTGCGCTGTTCGTGCTGGCGGGTGGTGCGCGGCCCACCCTGGTGGGCGGGCGTGGATCCAACGTGGCCGCGCTGCTGGAACTGGCCGGTGCCCACAATGTGGCCGAGGGGATCGAGGGCTTCAAGGTGATGAGCATGGAGGCCATGATCGAAGCGGCGCCCGAGTTCATCCTGACCAACCAGGACGGTACGCAGGCCGTGGATGGTGTGCCCGTGGCGCTGAAGGCGCCGGGTGCCCTGGCCACGCCGGCGGGCAAGGCCGGGCGCCTGATCACGATTCCGGGCCAGTACCTGCAGGGCATGGGCATCCTCACGCCCCAGGGCGTGCTGTTGCTGGCGCGCCAGTTGCATCCAGGCCTGACCTGAGGCGACGTGACGGGCATTGCACCAACCCCTTCGATAGCGCGCACCCGCGAAGCGCTGGCTCCCTGGGCGGTGCTCGCGGCGCTGTTCGTGTTTCTGGCCGTGGGCGTCGTGGCGATCGGCACGGGGGCGGTGGCGATCGCGCCGCAACGTGTGCTGGCCATCCTGTTGGGTTGGCAGGACGCCGGCATCACCGATGCGCACCGCACGGTGGTGCTCAACGTGCGCCTGCCGCGTGTGTTGCTGGCGCTGCTGGCCGGCGCGGGGCTGGCCGGTGCCGGGGTGATGATGCAGGCGCTTTTTCGCAACCCGCTGGCCGATCCGGCGCTGATTGGCGTGTCGGCGGGCGCGGCGCTGGGGGCGGTGGGTGTGATCGTGCTGGGTGCCACCGTGCTCAAGGGGCTGGCACAGGTGCTGGGCATCTGGACCTTGCCGGTGGCCGCGTTTGGCGGGGCCTTGATGACGGCCATGATCGTGTTTCGCCTGGCGCGCCGCGACGGTGTGCTCGACGCGACGACCATGCTCTTGTGCGGGATCGCCGTGAACGCGTTGACCGGTGCGGGCATTGGCCTGCTGACCTACCTGGCCACGGACGAGCAACTGCGCAGCCTGACGTTCTGGAGCCTGGGCAGCCTGGGTGCTGCCACCTGGTCGTCCCTGGCAGCAGCGGCGCCGGCGGTGCTGGCGGTGGCGCTGGCTGCGCCGTGGCTTGCGCAGCGGCTCAATGCCCTTTTGTTGGGCGAGTCCGAGGCCCTGCACCTGGGCGTTCGTGTCGAACAGCTCAAGCGTGTGGTGATTGCCTTGACGGCCGCAGCCGCTGGGGCCGTGGTGGCGGTCAGCGGCGTGATCGGCTTCGTCGGGCTCATCGCGCCGCACATGGCGCGCCTGCTGGTGGGGCCAGACCATCGCTGGGTGCTGCCGCTGTCGGCACTGCTGGGCGCGAGCCTGTTGACGCTGGCCGATCTGGTCGCTCGCACCGCGGTGCGCCCGGCCGAACTGCCGATTGGGATCCTCACGGCGTTCCTGGGCGCGCCCTTCTTCATCTGGCTTCTGCGCCGACGCTCCGGCGAGGGCGTGGCGGGATGAGAAGGCGCAGGGGCCCTGGGGCCCATCATTCGCGTCGGCCTGGAGCCGAGGTACCACGATGACAGAGCCTTCCGTGGACATTCGCGACCTGGACGTTCGCCGAGGTGGCCGCAGTCTGGCGCGCATCGGCACCGCCACGGCCTGCAAGGGCGAATTTGTCGCGCTGGTGGGCCCCAATGGTGCCGGCAAGAGCAGCGTGCTCAAGGCACTCACGGGCGAATGGCCTGCCAGTGGCCACCTGCACCTGATGGGCCAGGCCTTGCCACAATGGGACCGGCTGGCGCTGGCGCGTCAGCTGGCCGTGATGACGCAGCAATCGAACCTGCAGTTTGATTTCACGGTCCGCGAGGTCGTTGCCCTGGGGCGCCTGCCTCACCGCGGGGAGGGGCGGGCACTGGCGCAGGCCCGTGTTGGCCTGGCGCTGGCCGCCCTGGACCTGCTGGCGCTGGCCGATCGGCGCTACACCACCTTGTCGGGTGGCGAGCGCCAGCGTGTGCATTTCGCGCGGGTGGTCTGCCAGCTGGAAGGCACGCCGCGTGCGAACTGCACCCTGCTGCTGGACGAACCGACCTCGGCGCTCGATCTGGCGCAGCAGAAAACGGTCCTCGATCATGCCTGGGCGATGACGCGCGACGGTGCGACGGTCGTCGCCGTGATGCACGATCTCAACACGGTGCTGCGCTACGCCGATCGTGTCTGGGTGATGTCCCAGGGCACCCTGCATGTGCAGGCCGACGCGGCACAGGCATTGACGGCGGAAACCATTCGCGCCGTGTTTGGTCTGAACCTGGCGGTCGATGTGGCGGCACGCGACGGCCGACCCCTGGTGCTGATGCGGCCATCACCGGCCGTCGCGCCCGCATGAACACTTCAGCTTAAAGTCTCTCAACCCGAACCCATGGAGTTCCAAATGATATCGATTGTTCATCCCAGCTTTCATGCCCGCCACCCGGCGCTGCGGGCCGCCACCCTGGTGTTGTGCCTTGTGGCTGGCGCTGCGCAGGCGCAGACCAGCATCAAGGAGCCCTGGGTGCGTGCCACCGTGGGTGGACAGCAGGCCACCGGCGCCTTCATGCAGATCGTGTCGCCCCAGGGCGGAAAGCTGGTCGAGGCGCGCTCGCCTGTGGCGGGTGTCGTGGAGATCCACGAGATGGCCATGGAAAACAACGTCATGAAGATGCGGGCCATCCCGGGCCTGGATCTGCCGGCGGGCAAGGCCGTGGATCTCAAGCCTGGTGGCTATCACGTCATGCTCATGGATCTGAAAGGCCAGGTGAAGGTGGGCGACGTGGTGCCGATCACCTTGATCGTCGAGGGCAAGGACGGCAAGCGCGAGAGCCTGGAACTGAAGGCCCCGGCGCGGCCGCTGAATGCGGCCGCCGGCTCTGGCAGCGGGCATGGCGGCCACGGCGGCATGAAGCATTGAGCTTGCGCTGCAGGCAACAAAAAGCCCGTCTCAAAGGACGGGCTTTTTTGTTGGCGCGCCGCGCGCAGGCGGCGTGCAGGGCAACACGCTTACTTGATGCTCATCACCCAGGCGGCGAGCTTCTTGGCCTCGGCTTCGTTCACTTGCGCATTGGCCGGCATCGGGACGGCGCCCCAGACGCCCGAGCCACCCTTGACGATCTTGACCGCCAGGTTGTCCACGGCCTTGGCATCGCCCTTGTACTTGGCCGCAACGTCCTTGTAGGACGGGCCGACGAGCTTCTTGTCGGTCGCGTGACAGGCCATGCAATTCTTTGCCTGGGCGAGGGCCTGATCGGCGTGCGCCACCGTGACGGTACCCGTGCCGAGCAGGGTAGCGGCGGCACTGAAGGCCAGGGCGGCGGTCGATTGGGCAAGGCGCGAGCGAGACATGAGAGGCTTCCTTTCGGTGGCTTGGTTTACAGTTGGATCAACGCGATTGTAGTGATTCGGGTTGACACCCGAGCCAGGAGCTGGGTCATGTATCTGCTGGGAATCGGTATTGTTCTTCTCGTGCTCAAGTACATGGAGATGGGGCCCGTGGCGGCCTGGAGCTGGTGGGTGGTGTTTGCACCCTTCGGCCTGGCGGTGCTGTGGTGGGCATGGGCCGATTCCAGCGGCTACACCAAGGCGAAGGTGGCCGAACGCGAGGCCGAGCGCAAGCAGGCGCGCATCGACCGGCAAAAAGAGAATCTGGGGATCGGCACCAAGCCGGGCAAGCGGCCCTGAGGCCGTGCTCACGATTGCTACGCTTAATGTAGCAATATTAAAAGGCCGGACGCTCGCTACCGGCCTGAAAAGCTCAAAACCGGATTAAAACAGGTCCAGCACCGCGCCCTTGCTGGCGCTGGCG
>CAYNWR010000054.1:0-11164 GCA_964400915.1 uncultured Burkholderiaceae bacterium | reverse complement strand
ATCTACGTGGCCGGCAACGGCGGCATCAAGACCGAAGTCGCCCACTTCTTCTGCAAGCTCAAGACCGCGCAGGAGGTGCTGGAATACAGCGGCGCCTTCCTGCAGCTGTATCGCGAAGAGGGCTGGTACCTCGAGCGCACCGTGCACTACGTCAGCCGCGTGGGCATGGACCACATCAAGAAGAAGGTGCTCGACGACGAGGCGGGTCGCAAGGCCTTGTGGGCGCGGCTGCAGTTCAGCCTGGACGGTGAACCCGATCCCTGGTTTGAACACGCTCAGGCGCAGGTCGATGTGCGGCAGTTCGAGGCCATCGCTGCGCCTTCAGTTGCCCAAGGGGCGCTGGCAGGGGGGCTCACCGACTTTCAGCAAAGAATCACATCAAATCTGGACGTAGCGAGCGTGGCGTCTTGATGATTTGCTATTAAAAAGGTAGTGTTTTCCATGAACGCCTGGATAGCCGTTTGCCGTCTCGAGGACATCCCCGTCTTGGGATCTCGCCGAATCGCCCGCGAGCGGGGCATGCCCGTGGCGGTGTTTCGCACCAGCGACAACGAGGTGTTTGCCCTGCTCGATCGCTGCCCACACAAGGGCGGCCCCCTGAGCCAGGGCATTGTGTTTGGCAAACACGTGGCCTGCCCCTTGCACAACTGGTCGATCGGCCTGGACAACGGCTGTGCCCGCGAGCCTGATGAGGGCTGCACGCCGCGGTTTGCCGTCAAGGTGGAGGAGGGTCAAGTGCATCTGGATGCGCATGAGATGGCCAGCCACGCGCTTGACCTCGTCGCACCCGTCGCCGGCCCCGAGCGGCGCAACACCTGCGCGGCATGACCCAGTCGACACGCTCCACCTGCCCCTACTGCGGTGTGGGCTGTGGTGTGCTCATTGAACACGAGGGCGATCAAATCATTGGGGTGCGGGGCGATCCCGAGCACCCAGCCAACCGCGGCCGGCTGTGCAGCAAGGGCCAGACGCTGGCGCTCACGGCGGCGCCGCATGTGCGTGACCACACACGCCTGCTGCAGCCCCTGCAACGCATGGCCCGCCACACGAAGCCCGTGCCCATCGAATGGGACACCGCGCTGGACCTGGCGGCCGATCGCGTCAGCGACGTGGTGCGCCGGCACGGACCGGACGCGCTGGGCATCTATGTGTCGGGCCAATTGTTGACAGAGGACTACTACATCTTCAACAAGCTCACCAAGGGCCTGCTGGGCACCAACAACATCGACACCAATTCGCGCCTGTGCATGAGCAGCGCCGTGGCCGGCTACAAGCTCACGCTGGGCGCCGACGCGCCACCCGCGTCCTACGAGGACATCGACCACGCGGCATGCCTCTTCATTGCGGGCAGCAACACCGCCTGGGCCCACCCGGTGCTGTTTCGCCGCATCGAGGACGCGCGAGCGCGCCGGCCCGACCTGAAGATCATCGTGTGCGATCCGCGTCGCACCGAGACCGCCCGCGCCGCCGATCTGCATCTGGCCCTGGCACCGGGCAGCGATGTGGCGCTGTTCCATGGCCTGCTTCACATCATGTTGTGGGAGCGCTGGCTGGACGATGCCTACATCGCGCGCCACACCGAAGGCTTTGATGCGTTGCGCCAGCTCGTTCGCGAGTGCACCCCGACCGCAACGGCCCAGGCCTGCGGCCTGCGGGTGGAAGATCTGTACACCGCCGCCCGGTGGTTTGCCGGCCTGCAGGCCGATGGCTCGCGACAGCCCACGCTGAGCCTGTACTGCCAGGGGCTCAACCAGTCCAGCAGTGGCACCGTCAAGAATGCGGCGCTGATCAACCTGCACCTGGCCACGGGGCAAATCGGCAAACCGGGCGCCGGGCCGTTTTCGCTGACCGGACAACCCAATGCCATGGGTGGACGCGAGGTCGGAGGTCTGGCCAACCTTTTGTCGGCGCATCGCGACCTGTCCAACGCCGGCCACCGCGCGGAAGTCGCCGCGTTTTGGGGCGTGTCCGATGTGCCGGCAGCGCCGGGCAAGACCGCCGTCGAGATGTTCGAGGCCGCGGCCGACGGCGCGATCAAACTGCTGTGGATCGCGTGCACCAACCCCGCCCAGTCGATGCCCGACCAGGCCACGGTGCGCCGGGCGCTGGAGCGCGCCGAATTCGTCATCGTGCAGGAGGCCTTTGGCGACACCGCCACCTGCGCCTGGGCCGACCTGCTGCTGCCCGCCACCACCTGGGGTGAGAAGGACGGCACCGTCACCAACAGCGAGCGCCGCATCAGCCGCGTGCGGCCCGCCGTGGCGCCTGCCGGGCAGGCCCGGCATGACTGGCGCATCGCCCGAGATATTGCACTGCGCATCGAGCAGCGCCTGGGCGCGGGCCGGGCCGATGGTGGATCGCTCTTCGCGGCCGATACACCGGAGTCCATCTGGTGCGAGCACCGCGAGACCACCCGAGGCCGCGATCTGGACATCACTGGCCTGAGCTACGCCCACCTCGAACGCCACGGCCCCGAACAATGGCCGATGCCCGAGGGCTGTGCAACAGGCACCGCCCGCCTGTACACGGATGGCCGGTTTGCCACGCCCGGTGGGCGCGCGCGCTTTTGCGCAGAGCCCGGCAAGGCACTGGCCGAACCCCGCGATGCGCGTTATCCGTTTTCGCTGGGCACGGGACGGCTGCGTGACCAATGGCACGGCATGAGCCGCACGGGCACCTTGGGGCAATTGTTCGGCCATGTGGCCGAGCCGGCCTTGCAGATGAATGCCTTCGACCTGCAGCGAGCGGGCCTAGCGGTGGGGGATCTGGCCCACGTCACGTCTCGACGCGGCTCGATCGTGGTGCCGGTCGAGCCGACGGACGATCTGCTGCCCACGCAGGTGTACCTGCCGATGCACTGGGGCAGCGAGTTCTTGGGCGGGCGCGCGGCGGCCGGTCGCCTGGCAGCCGGGGTCAACACGCTCACGGTGCCGGCGTACTGCGATCGATCCAGGCAACCCGAACTCAAGCACGCGGCGGTCAAGGTGCTGAAGGCCGATCTGCCATGGCGCCTGCACGCCGCCGCCTGGCTGGCGCCCAGCCAGGTGTTGGTTGCACGAGCAGCGTTGCGCGAGCTGATGGGCGCGTTTGTGTTTGCAAGCTGCGTGCCCTTTGCCAAGGCGTCGAACACCGACACCCGGGCGCCGCGCGAAGGCCTGTTGTTTCGCGCCGCAGCCCATGAGGGCCCGCCCGAAGCACTGGTCCACCAGATTGCCGGCATCCTGGGCCTGACGGGTCCCGACGTCTCGCGCTATCAAGACCGGCGTCTGGCCCGCTACCGCCTGGTGCACATGCAACGGGGCAGCACCGAGCCTGGGGGCGCCGCTGGGGGCGACACCCTGGTGCGCGCGTTCCTGGTCGCCGGCCAGGCCGATTCGCCCGGGTGGATCCTGTCGCTGCTGCGGGATGAGGTGCCTGCGCAGTCCTATGCACGGGCCCTGCTCACCCCGGGCGGACAGCCCGCCGACGCCGCGCTGCTGGCCGCCCGCAGCAGTGCACTCATCTGTTCGTGCGTGGGCGTCAGCAAGACGTCCATTGACCGGCACCTGGCAAGCTGCACCGGCAGCCCCATCGAACGCCTGGAATCCCTGCAATCCGCGCTGGGCTGTGGCACACGATGCGGTTCGTGTGTGCCCGAACTCAAGCGCATGGTGGGTGCCCATGGCATGGGCACCTCGGCTGCGCCCACGCCGGGCGGCGCCAGCGTGGCGGCCGTTGTGACCGCCTGAAGGGTTTGTCCCCGACGTGCCCATCCTGGGATAGGCCACACGGGACCGTTGCGGGTCATTGCGCCTGGCGATTCGATCGCGGCAGGCAGCGACAATCACCCACTTCCACATCCGCAAGCACGATGAGCATCCGAAGCTACCTGCGAGAAATCGGCCGCGGCAAGGACGGGGCACGCAGCCTGTCGCGCGAGCAGGCTGCCGACCTCATGGGTCAGGTGCTGGATGCCCAGGTGAGTGACCTCGAACTCGGCGCGTTTTGTATTGCCATGCGCGTCAAGGGCGAATCGGTGGCCGAGATGCTTGGGTTTCTGGACGCGGTTCGTTCGCGCTCACAACTGGTGCCCGCCAGCCAGCAGCCGCTGGTGGTGCTGCCCAGCTACAACGGCGCCCGCCGCCTGCCCTTGCTGACGCCCTTGCTGGCCGAATTGCTGGCGCGCGCCGGCGCGCGCGTGCTGGTGCACCACCACGCCAGCGAAGACCAGCGCCTGCCCGTCGCCAGTGTGGCCCAGCAGCTTGGCTGGGTTGAATCAAAAACAATAGCAAGCATAGAGGACGGCACGCTCGCCATCGCCCATTTGGGCTTGATTTGCCCGGGTTTGAGCCGTTTGCTGGACGTGCGCCGGAGCCTGGGCCTGCGCAACAGCGGCCACAGCCTGGTCAAGCTGTTCAACCCTTGTGCGGGCACTGCCGTGGTGGTGGGCAGCTACACGCACCCTGAGTACGCCCAGGTGATGGCCGAGGTGTTTTGCCAATCACAGACCCGTGCCCTGCTGCTGCGCGGCACCGAGGGCGAGCCTGTGGCCGACGCGCGGCGGGTTCCAGCCATGCAGGCCATTGCTGATGGCCGGCTGTGCATGGTCCAGGAAGCCCAGGCGGGCACCCTGGAAGCTGCCCGGCCAGGCGAAGGCGATGCCTTGCCCCTCGGCCTGGACGCCGCAGGCACGGCAGCCCTGATTCGCGACATGCTCGAGGGGCGACGCGCGGTGCCTGCACCGATCGCACTGCAGGTGGAACACATCTTGCGTCTATTAACGTCGAAACCCAGCACGCATTGCCCATCATGAACAAGCACCTTCCCTTGCCGCCCGACGGGCGCGTCATCCTGGTGGGCGCCGGCCCGGGCGATCCGGACCTGCTGACGCTCAAGGCCGTGAAGGCCATCGAGCGCGCCACCGTCATCTTGGTTGATGACCTGGTCTCGCCGGACATCGTGGCACTGGCGTCGCCTGCGGCGCGTGTCATCCACGTCGGCAAGCGCGGCGGTTGCAAAAGCACGCCACAGGCCTTCATCGAAAAACTCATGATCGCGGCCGTGCGCGACGGTGAGCGCGTGGTGCGCCTCAAGGGCGGCGACCCGCTGATCTTCGGCCGCGCGGGCGAGGAGATCGAGCACCTGCGCGCCGAAGGCATCGCTGTTGACATCATCCCAGGCATCAGCGCCGCCCAGGCCGCCGCTGCCAGCCTGGGCGTGTCGCTCACCCACCGCGATCATGCGCATGGGGTGTTGTGGCTCACAGGGCACGCCAAGCCGGGGGGCAAGGAGATGGATTGGGCAGCGGTGGGGCAACTCGCGCGAACGCAATCCGTCACGCTGGCCATTTACATGGGTCTCAACAAGATCCACAGCATTGCCACCGGACTTGCCCAGCACCTTTCGGGCACGACACCGGTGGCAATCGTGCAGGAGGCATCCAAGCGGTGCGAGCGAATCGACACCTGCCTGCTTGGCGATCTCACGTCACAGCAAGTGCCGCTTCAATGGCAGAGCCCAGCCATCATTGTTGTTGGTGACGCGCTTGATTCGGTTCTTGCCCGGCTGGGGCCGCCGCATCTGGCCCCTGCTGAACATCGTCGGGCGTCTTGAACACTCGCAGCCAGGCCTTGCGGCCCAGGTGCCAGATCAGCAGGTGCAGGGGCATGCGGATCCAGTGCGAGCGCACATAAAGCAGAAAACGCGCTACGTCGGACCCTCGAACGTCGCAACTGCGGTGCATGGGCCTGAGCGCACGCTCATAGCAAGCGTCCACCAGTCTCAGGACGATCGGATGGGGTGAAAAGTCCTTCATGCGTGCTACAACAACGCTTGGAACTGGCGTGCCCAACAGTCGCGTGGTGTAGCGCAGCGCATAGAACAAGGGGCGCGCAAGACCGATCGAGGCAGCACGTACAGGCAGATCGTCCCAAAAACCGGGCACCCGCTCTCCAAAATCCCGTAGGAGCGCATCCAGATCGAACAAGTCGCGCGTGCCCTTGGTGAACTCGCCCTCATGAAACAGATGGGTGGCACTGTGCAAAAGCATGTCGACCGGACAAAGGGTTTGAAAATCATCCAAGCCCGGTATCGCCTGCATTCTCTCGAACAGGGCCGCTGTCTGCACTTTTACGCGCGCGGTCTCAGGAAGAATCGTGTGGTGAATATCGACGGTCACGCCGCGAACACGGTGCCGCATCGGGGGAATCTCATGCATCCACTGGCGGTAGTAGCGCTGATCATGGTCATCCAAGGGAGCTCCGATCCATCCATGGATCATGAGTTCGGTCTCGACCTCGTAAAGCTTTTGCCGAGGAACGAGCACGTCGATGTCCGAAAACACGCGCCCTTGAGCAGCTGGCAATCGAAGCATGGCGTACGCTGCGCCCTTGAGCAATGCCACCGATGCGCCCGCCGCGAGCAATTCGCGGGCAAGGCATTTGATCTCCCATTCCAGTGAGCTTGTCTGGCGTGACGCCATCAACGAGGCTGCCAAAAGGTGCGCCTGGGCCTGAGCAGGCAAATTGCAGTGTTCACCGCTGCTTTCGATGTGATGGGCCAGGCGCGCCAGCAGGTAGCTCGATCGCGCCTGGGATATCAACAAACTCCAATCGGCGATCGAAAGTTCGGCCAATGGCTTGCTGCGGGTCAGCACGGAAACCAGCAAAACCGGTGCGTCCATGGTGCAACTCAGGCCGGTGCCGCACTGGCCATGTGCTGCCGATCCAACAAGCCGCCCATTAGATCGATCGCTTCCTCCAGGGCACTGTATTGAAGCTGATAACAATCGCATCGGTCGATCAGGCGCCCCAGGGCCTTGAATCCCGTTTCGGCCAGCACGTCGTAGTTAAACGATTGTTGAGCCAAGAGCATGTAGGCCCGCGATTTGGACGCAACCGAAAGACTGGTTCGAGCACCTGCCGCGTATTTCGGCATCAAGACACACACCGGTGTCGCGGGCACCCTCACGCTCTCGACAGAGGCGGCTGGCGGCTTTAATAGCGCTACCGTTCCTTTGGTGGTATTGGGAACTTCGTGCGACAAGACGACCGACGGCTCAAACCGACGAATGACGTCGATGGATGCGTTCTTCAGGTTGACGGGTCGGGCCATCCCATAGATCTCGCCGCTTGTCAGGTCACACAATGCCAACTCATCGGACAAAAGGCGCCAGCCACGCTGGATCAGCGCTGCGCACAGCGTGCTTTTTCCAGAACCCGGGGGCGCAGGCATCAGGACAGCGCGCCCGCCCCGCTCCACCACCGCCGCATGGACGATCAGAAACTGGTGGGCATGAGCCGCAACGCACCAGTTCATTCCCCACTCGAGCATGGCGAGGGCCTGGTATGTGCGCAGCGGCGGGAAATAAGGCCGTCCGTCGAACCGAAACCTTGCCATCGGCGACAACCATCGGCGCACGCCATGCAGGCGCCGAACCTCGACATCGAAATCGACGAAATGACTTGAACGATCCACGACATCGAAGTCGCTGTACAAAAGGGCCAAATCAACAGCCAATTGCCCGATATCCGATGCGATCTGGAACACAAATGGCCCCACATGAAGGCAAAGCCGCCCATCCAGGACCCGTCGTGAGATCTCCTCGGCTGTCAGATCTTGAAGTTTCAATCGAGAGGCTTGACCAGTTCGTGCTGCTGCAACTGTAACAACAAGCGCTCGACAAAGGGGGCAAACGCCCCGCGATCATCAGGGTGCACCCGATCCTTTAGAGCCTGAGCCAGATCACGCACGGTCAAAGGACGCTCGACCAGCGCCGTCAACACATCGACAGCGATCGGTTGCACGAGATGGGTGTGGCCGCTTCCGGGGTGGAACACGACAGCATGCTCATCGTCCGACCATTGATGGACGGGCAAGCGGCCAGAAAAAAAAGGCACCCACCGACGTTCGGGGGTGCCTGTTTCGGAGCTTGGCGCCGAACTCATCCCGTGAGCACTGCAATCCAATTGTTGTTGAAATAGGCAATCACCTGTGCTTGAGACCAAGTACCGCTGTAGCTACCGGACGACAAACCGGACGGCGAATAATTCAGCGCAACCATCTGCTGCATCGCTGTCGGGATTGAATTTGCCAAGGCAGTCTGATTGTTGCTGTTTAGGCAAGCCATCCATCCTTTCCAGCTGGCCAGGGTAAAGTAATTAAGTTGTGCACAAAGTGCCAACTTGACCCAATCAGAACAGTTCGACCCGGTCATCGCCCACGTGATCTTTCTGCCGTCTGCAACACCCATCTTGTTGAATCCAGACACCCTTGAAGCGACTTCACCAATGGTGATGTTGCTAGCGGTAGTACTCACACCCAATCTGCTCTTGAGCTTATCGAGGGGCTTGGAACCGATCCCTCGATCGGAATTCGCCGCCCAGTTTGCGCAAGTCCAAGTCTCGTCGGCCAAGTAAGGCGAATTCGTATTCTTGAGACTGGTGTTGGTGTCCATCATTTCTGAACCCCAAGCCGACGGCGTCTGACAATGCCAAGCCAAGGCTGGGCGGCTCGCGACCGTGGCGGCCACGGGAACGGCCGCAGCACCAAGGCGGATCAGGCGACGGCGGGCGCTGGACACCGGGGATGCCATCGCCGGTCCAGCCGATGGAGCTTGCCCATCAACCTGCTGGCTCGCGTCAACGGGATCTGGCTTGTTCATCATGGCCTCTCTTATGCGCCCCAAGGGGTTTCATACTCAAGTTTCGATTGTCCCCGAATTTCAGGCTAGACCCAAGATCCGGCGACTTTGACCTACAGCACGCAATTCCCGTGCCCAACCGGGCTCCGGACAGAATCACTAGCAAAATCATATGCTTACAAAACCTTGGGGGATTGAATTCACCTTCAGACCGGAAGCTGCGGGTATGGCTGTCAAATATCTCGACACCCTTTACAAGTGCGTGGCGGCCCCGGGTCAGTTGAGCAACCATTGCCGAACTCCGTTTGTGCGTGAATCGCAGTGACCTGCTGCCGCGCGGCCTTCTGGCTTGACCTTCATCGATCGCAACCCTTTTGGATTCAAAGCCACAAAGGCAGCTATAATGGAGGGCTTCATCCTAGTTACCCAATAGCCGCTACCCAATGATTGGGCGTGCAGGCGATGCATTCATGACCACCATTCGCGTCAAAGAAAACGAACCCTTCGATGTGGCCCTGCGCCGGTTCAAGCGCACGATCGAGAAGCTTGGTCTTCTGACCGATCTGCGCGCCCGTGAGTTCTACGAAAAGCCCACGGCCGAGCGCAAGCGCAAGAAAGCTGCCGCCGTCAAGCGCCACTTCAAGCGGGTGCGCTCGATGCAGTTGCCCAAGAAGCTTTATTAAGCGCTGATCGGCAAGCGCTCCCGGCCTTTGGGAGCAGTGAGTCTTCCCAAGCCCGCGCCGGTGTGTCCGGTTGGCGGGCTTTGTCGTTTGCATGGAGGCATTTGTCATGAGCTTGAAAGACCGAATCACCGACGACATGAAAGCCGCAATGCGGGCCAAGGACACAGATCGCCTGGGCACCATTCGTCTGCTGACCGCTGCCATGAAGCAAAAGGAAGTCGATGAGCGCGTGACCCTCGACGACACCATGGTGGTCCAGATCGTCGACAAACTCATCAAGCAGCGCCGCGACAGCGTCGACGCCTTTACCAAGGCCGGGCGCATGGACCTAGCGGACAAGGAGTCGGCCGAAATCGCCGTGCTGGAAGCCTATCTGCCCGCCCGCCTGGACGCATCAGCGATTGCCACCGCCGTGCGCGCGATGGTGGCCGACCTGGCCGCTGATTGGGGCCGTCCTGCCACGGCAGGCGACATGGGCAAGGTCATGGCAGCGGCCAAGGCGAAGTTTGCAGGGCAGGCCGACATGGCGCAGGTCTCGCAAGCGGTCAAGGCAGCTTTGGCTGGGTGATCCCTCTCACAGAGGCACAGGACACCCAGCGCCGGTCACTGCCAATCACCCGGGGGCCGTCGCCAGTGCTTTACTCGACGACAACTGCGATCGCACCCGATTCGGCCACCACCCGCGCGCTATTGAGGTTGTCGACAAACTCCAGCTTGAGCCGATAGGCGCCCGCCGGAGGTGCCAACCACACCTCGGTCTGCCCATTGGGAAACGCCATCTCGGCAGGCTGCCCCGCGCGCGCTGGAACAACCGTCAACCTGAAGTGCCCGGTGTCCTTTTCCTTTTGCGACTGATGCGCCACGTTCAGCCCGGACGCATGAAACTGGACGCGAAACGGGGGCTTGAACTTCTGCCCTTCCTTGATGTTGAGCAATTCGACGCCCTTCTTGACCAGGGATTCGGGCTTCACATCGCTGCGCCGCGCCGAAACCGTGACCTGCAGGGGTCTGCTGTAGACGAAATGCGGCAGGTGTTTGTCGTCGGCCAGAAGCAGCCGCAGCTTGTAGCTGCCAGGGGCCAGATTGACCACCGCCTCCATCTGCCCTTTGCCAAAGTGGATGTACTGGTCATTGAACGGCAACGGCTGCTTGAAATCCAGCGGCAGGTCGCGGTTGACCAGCAGGTGGTGGTGGCCCGATCGGGCTCCAGCCGGAGCGGTGATGGGCGCCAGGCCCCAGCCGCCGGACAGGCCGAACTTCAGGAGATACGGCGTTTCGATCGTTGCGCCCGATTCGATGTTGGTGAAATACGCCTCGGGCGTGAGGCGCGGCACCGGTGCAATCCAGGGATGAAGTGCGGCGCCGGCCCCTGCAGCCGTTGCTGCTGCCGGCTGGGCACCGGCTGCACCCGACACCATGGCCATCAGGCATGCGACGGCCAGGGCAGGCCCCATCGACGCGGCAATACCAACTGCAGGGCTGAAGCGCAACATGCCGATCCTTTCGTAAGCGACGCCGAGGGGCAGTTCAAGCCGGCAGCCTCAGCCATCCATGGTGGCAAAGGCCCACGAACCCGACGTGTCTGGCACACCACCCGCCGCGTTCTGGAGTTTGCGGCAATTCCTGCATCCTGAACAGGGCGCGTTCAGGTTCCCGCGAGCTTCATCCGGTCGATCAACACCGATCCCACCGCCTTGGCACCCATCGGGTACACGTCGGCGCCGACTGCCTGCACCCCCTTGAACATGTCGCGCAGATTGCCTGCGATGGTGATCTCGTGCACGGGAAATTCGATCTCGACACCTTCGACCCAGAAGCCGCTGGCGCCGCGTGAATAGTCTCCCGTCACGTAGTTCACGCC
>CAYNWR010000053.1:5662-11170 GCA_964400915.1 uncultured Burkholderiaceae bacterium | reverse complement strand
GACCTGCGCGAGGAGCTGCACAAGGTGCGTGTCACGGTCAAGGACATGTATGGCCGCACGGAGACGAAAGAAATTCCCGTCACCATCTACCGCCCGGCCGGTGAGGCAAGGCACCCGTTGGTGGTGCTCAACCATGGCCGCGCAACGACCGACCGGCGACCGATGCAGGGCCGCTCACGGCCCGAACAGCAGGCACGCTGGCTGGTGTCCAAGGGTTTTGTCGTCATGGCGCCCACGCGCATCGGCTATGCCGACACCTTCGGCGATTTCGATCCGGAAACCAGCGGCAACTGCAACGACCGACGGATGGAGGCCATGCACCAGGCGCCGGTCGACCAGGTGCTGGCCACGGTGGAGCTGGCGCGCGCGCTGCCCTATGTCGATGCCTCGCGTTGGGTGGTGATGGGCCAGTCGCTGGGGGGGCAGACCACCCTGGCGACCGTGGCGGCCAACCCGCCCGGGCTGCTGGGGGGCATCAACTTTGCCGGGGGCAGCGGCGGCGACCCGGTGCGCAACCCAGGCAAGCCCTGCAGCCCGCATGTGATCGGCCAGTATTGGGGCAAGCTTGCGGCCAACGCCAAGGCGCCCACGCTTTGGCTCTACTGGGAAAACGATCTCTACTGGGGCGCCGACAACCCCAGGGAATGGGCCAAGGCCTGGGCCAATGGCGGTGGCCCGGTCGACTTCAAGCAGTTGCCGCCGTCGGGCCAGGACGGGCACCTGGGTTTCAGTCAGGACATGGATCAATGGGCCCCGTTGGCCGAAGCCTTCCTGGCCAAGCTTGGCTTCACCACCAGCGGGCTGCCGGTGCGCCCGGCCGCGACCGGCTTCGCAGCCATCGGCGACCTGGAGAAGGTGCCCTTCATCTCTGCCGCAAACAAGGAAAGTGCTTACAAGCGCTTCCTGCAAACGGCCAAGCCCCGGGCCTTCGCGATCAGCGAACGCGGCGCCTACGGCTGGGCCAACGGCGATTGGGCCATCGGCCGTGCCATGGGCTTCTGCGAACGCGGTGGACAGCGCTGTCGGTTGTATGTGGTGGACGACGACGTGGTGTGGGGCGCGCCGCGCTGATGCATGGGCTTTCCGTCGTGCCCGCTCCCAGGCGCCATTGGGTCCGGCGCGTGCGTGTCATATATATAAAAAAGATAGCAAACGTTGTCCAGTTGACGCGCGCTGTGGGCTGATTTGATTCAAAAATCACGCCGGTGACGAGCGCAATCCGTAAACCTTGCCCCCAGCAAACAGGAATTCCGCGCGCAACACCGCTTCGCCTTTCTCAGCGGTGAAGGTAAAGCCCACCAAGGCCACCTGGTCGCCAAGCTTGATTTCAGGAACGCCCCAGGCCTGCATGCGCGACAGCGGCGCCAGTTCCACCTCCCAGCGTCTGTCCTTGCGCGTGGGCAATTGCGCTGCCTTCAGCAAGGCGGGTCCGTCCACCGGGGCGGTCTGGGCGGGCAGGCGCCGCGTGGCCAGATCCGCAGGCAGCTTCAGACCGTCGGCGGGCAGTTCCAGCTTGAATTCCACGTGGGGGTTGCGCCAGGCCACCTGCACCACGCGGCCCTCCAGGTAGATCGGGCGGTTCTGGTCAAAACTGCTCCAGCCGTGGTGGGCCCATGAGGGCAGGGTGGTGCTCAGGGGCGCGATCAACAGGGTTCGTCGATTCATGGTGGGCTGATCTCCAAGTGCTCAAAAGTACGCGATCCAGCGTCCGCAGGCAATGACGGCCAGCCATAGCCCCAAGGACAGCACGGTCTGTGCTCGCGCCGTGCCATCGCAGCGGCCCAGGCTGTCCCGGCCGTGAAAGTACGCCGCGTTGAGCCCCGCCGCAAAAACCAGCGCCATCTTGAGCAGAAACGCGCGGTTGGAAATCAGTTCCATGGGCTGCGAGGCAAACAGCAGCAAGCCGCTGCACGCGACCAGGCCAAAGCCGGTCAGTGTGACCGACAGCGAAAGTCTGGCCAATGGCCGCAGAGGCAATTCGGGCGCCAAGCCCCAGACGCGCAGGTCCAGCAGGATCAGGCTGCCCACCAGCATGGCAATGCCTGCGATGTGCAGCACCTCCAGCGCCGGGTAGGCGATGGGATGCGAGGACACCCACGACAAGGCCCAAGCCTTTTGTGTCAGCATCGCGTCCATTGGTGCAGGCTCGCAGATGTGGGCAAGCAGACGCAGGCCAGCTTGCCGGGTTTGCCGAACCCTACAGGGGCTTGTAGAAGAACCGGTTCACCGTGGGGGTGATCACCAGTTCGTTCACACACACGCGGCCCGGCATTTCGGCCAGGAACCGAATGGCACGGCCCATGTCCTCGGGCTGAATCATGGCGTCGCGTTGATCCTGGCTGGGCACGATGGGGCGCTTGTCCAGGATGGGCGTGGCCACTTCGCCAGGGATCAAGGCCGTGGCGCGGATGCCATGGGCGGCTTCCTCGGCGTTGATGGATTCGGTCAACGAGTTGACCGCGCGTTTGCTGGCGCCGTAGGCCACCCCGCTGGGGCGCGACGGATACAGGCTGGCCCAGGACGACACGTTCACGATCAGGCCGTCTTGCTGGCGTCGCATGGCCGGCAACACCGATCGAACCACGTAGAACAGGCCCGAAAAGTTGGCCGCGACCACGGCGTCCCAATCTTCGAGCGAGATGTTGTCCAGGCTGCGGTTCACGGTGTTGGTGCCGGCGCTGTTGACCAGGATGTCGATGCGGCCGTGCTGCGAGAGGATCGCCTCGGCGGTTCGGGCGACGCCCAATTTGTCAGCCACGTCCAGCACATGGGCCTGCACCGTCCCCAAGGTCGCCAGTTGTTCAAGGCTGGTCTGGGTGGTCGCCGGATTGCGCCCGCTGATCACCACCGTGGCACCGGCCGCCAACAGATGCTGCGCGCCGGCAAAACCGATCCCGCTGCCGCCCCCGGTGATCCAGGCCACCTTGCCCTGCAATGTCTGTGTCATGTCCACCTCCGGCGTCGATTAGATCACCCTTGACCCAAAGCGGTGCGCGGCTCAGACTTGGCACCCCAGGTGTCCAAACGATATGAATGACAGCCCTTCCGCTGTAACGCAGCCCACCTTTCTGACGTCGGCGCTGCCCGATCTGCAGGCCTGGATTCGCCATTTCTGCGATGCGCCGATTCCGGTGCTGGAGGCCTCGGCCCTGGCGCTGGAGGACTTGCGTGCACTGGATGCTGACGACAAGGTCGACGCCAACATGCTGGGGTCCCTGATCGAAACCGACCCCTTTTTCACCGTCAAGGTGCTTGCTTATGTGGCATCCAAGCGACGTCGAACCGAAGGAACCGAAGCCGAAACCGTCACCAGCGCCTTGCTGATGATCGGTGTGTCACCGTTTTTGCGCGCCTTCGGGCCCCAACCCACGGTGGAGGCCTTGCTGGTGCAACAGCCCCAGGCCATGGCCGGTGTGCAGCGCGTGCTCAAGCGGTCGATGCGGGCGGCACGCTTTGCGCTGGCGTTTGGGGTGCACCGCATGGACCAGGACGTGTCCACCATCCGCCTGGCGGCCTTTGTTCACGATTTCGCGGAGCTGCTGATGTGGTGCCATGCGCCGGCCCTGGTGCTGGAGGTGCTGCTCAAGCAGCGCGAGAACCCGGCGCTGCGCACAGCGGCCTTGCAGCGCGTGATCTTCCACATCGACCTGAACGCGCTGCGCCAGGCGCTGATGAAGCTCTGGGGTCTGCCCGAGTTGCTGGTGCGCCTGAGCGATGAGCGCCACGCCGACCACCCCGCCGTGCGCAGCGTCTCATTGGCGGTGCGGCTGGCCCGGCACACGCAGGACGGCTGGAGCAACCCGGCGCTGCCCGACGATTTCCGCGACATCGCGCAGTTGCTCAATGCTTCCGAACGAGCGGCGCGTGGCTTTGTCTACAAGGTTGACCAACACGAAGAGTCGCCCGCTGCCTGACGCGACACCGCGTCGATGCACCCACCCCTCTCGCCCAACCCGATGACCACGCAGATTCATTTCAAGGGGCGCGCCATTGACGCCCCAAGCTTCGAAGACCAATGGCGCCGTTCGGCCACTGCGCTGCGCGCGGCCGGGGTCGGTGAGGGCGATGTGGTCGCGCTGATGTTGCGCAACAGCCCCCTGGCCATCGAACTGGCGCTGGCCGCGCGCTGGGCTGGTGCGCAGTGGTGCCCGATCAACTGGCATTTCAAGTCGGACGAGGTGCAGTACATCCTGAACAACAGCGGCGCCAAGGTGCTTGTTGCCGACGCCGATCTGCTGGTTGGACTTCCTGACCTGGATCTGGGAAGCCTGCGGGTGTGGGTGGCGCAGGACGAAAGCCCTGACCATGGCGCCTGGGCCGGCGCTCCAGATGACCACAAGACGGACGATGGTCGAGGGCAGGGACAGGCTGCGTGGCCCGGCTGGCCCCAATGGCGTGAACAGCACGGGGCCTGGACGGAGGCGTCGGCACCCCAGCGTGGTGCGATGTTCTACACGTCGGGCACCACGGGTCGGCCCAAGGGCATCAAGCGCCTGCCCGCCAGCGCGGAGCAGCTTCAGCAGGCCGCCACGGTGCGGCGCCTGTGCTACGGGTTTCGGCCGGGTCTGCGGGCGTTGCTGAATGCGCCTCTGTACCACAGCGCGCCCAACGCGTTTGCCATGGGCGTGGTGATCGAAGGCGGAAGCCTGTTTCTCGAGCCGCGTTTTGACGCCGAATCCTGCCTGCGCACGATCGAGCGCGAGCGCATCACCCATGCCTATCTGGTGCCCACGATGTACGTGCGCCTGCTGGCGTTGCCC
This sequence comes from uncultured Burkholderiaceae bacterium, assembly GCA_964400915.1. Taxonomy (GTDB): domain Bacteria; phylum Pseudomonadota; class Gammaproteobacteria; order Burkholderiales; family Burkholderiaceae_C; genus CAYNWR01. The sequence goes on along the minus strand of CAYNWR010000053.1, from coordinate 6,410 downwards.
CCCGAGGTGCGCAGCCGCTACGACCTGAGTTCGATGGAGTTCGTGGCGTCGACGGGCTCACCGTGTGCGCCGGCGGTCAAGCGCGCCATGATCGATTGGTGGGGGCCGGTGCTGTACGAGAGTTATGGCTCGAGCGAGTTGGGCTACATGACGCTGTTGACGCCCGCCGAGGCGCTGCGCAAGCCTGGCAGCGCCGGGCGCGCCTTGCCCGGTGTGACCTTGGCCATCCTGGACGCGCACGGCCGGGACCTGCCCCGCGGGCAGACGGGCCTGATCTACATCGAGCAACCCGCGTTCCCGGATTTCACCTATGTCGGCAACGATGCCGCGCGCCGCGAAATGGAGTGCCAAGGCCTGAAGACCATGGGCGACATGGGTTACCTGGACGAGGACGGCTTTCTGTTCATCGTCGACCGCTCGGCCGACATGGTGATCTCGGGCGGCGTCAACATCTACCCCGTGGAGATCGAACACGTGCTGGTGGGCATGCCCGGCGTGGCCGATGCCGCCGTTTTCGGGGTTCCGGATGCGGAATTTGGCGAAGCCTTGCACGCGGCTGTTCAGTTGCACGAGGGCGCCGCCGTCGATGCCGCCGCTGTCAGCGACTACCTGTCCCGGCGTGTGGCCGGATTCAAGGTACCGCGCCAGGTCAGTTTTCACACGCAACTGCCGCGTGAGGACACGGGCAAGATCTTCAAACGCCGCCTGCGCGAGCCCTTCTGGCAAGGGCAGGCGCGCCGCGTGTGAT
>CAYNWR010000053.1:2175-5562 GCA_964400915.1 uncultured Burkholderiaceae bacterium | reverse complement strand
TCAGCGCAGGTCCGCCCCCACGGTGTTGACATACAGCGAGTAGATCGAATGGCTGGCTGCCATGAAGAGCCGGTTGCCCTTTTCGCCACCAAAACACAGGTTGGCGCAGCGCTCGGGCAGGTGGATGTGCCCGATGGGTCGGCCCTCGCGGTTGAAGACGCGCACACCGTCGAGTTGCGCCGGGTCGGCAGCGGCCGAGCCGTTGCTGCCAAAGCCGGCCCAGATGTTGCCTTCGACGTCGCACTTGATGCCGTCAAAGGCCCCGGGGCCGGCGGCGTCCAGATGCAGGCGCTTGTTGCTCAATTGGCCGTCGGTGGACACGTCGTAGGCCCACACCCGGCGGTGTGGCATGGCCCGGCTTTCGACGAGATACAACGTCTTTTCGTCGGGTGAGAAACACAACCCGTTGGGGCCCTGCAGGTCGGTCACCACCTGGTCAAGTGCGCCGCTTGCAGGATCAAAGCGGTAGAAGGCCACGGGCAATTCCGATTCGGCCAGTTCGCCCTCGTAGTTGTTGTTGATCTGGAAGATCGGGTCCGAAAACCAGATGACACCGTTGCGCTGGCAGACGATGTCGTTGGGCGAGTTCAAGCGCTTGCCCTTGTAGTTGTCCACCAGCACCGTCACGCGCCCGCTGTATTCGGTGCATGTGATGCGCCGCGTGACCGATCCTTCGCAGGTGAGCAAACGGCCCTGCGCGTCGCGTGTGTGCCCATTGGCAAAGTTGGACGGCTCACGAAAGGTGCTGACCTGACCGGTGGCCTCGTCCCAGCGCAGCACGCGGTTGTTGGGGATGTCGCTGCACAGCAGGTAGCGCCCATCCCCAAACCAGACCGGCCCTTCGGCCCAGCGCAGGCCCGTGGCCAGGCGCTCGACACTCGCGGCAAACACGCGCAGCGCCAGAAACGAATCGTCCAGCGCCACGACGGCCGGATCGGGATAACGCAACGAAGGTGACCAACCCTGGCGGGCGGGATCGGCTGCCAGCGGCACCGGATGCGCGGCGGAGGTGGGGGGACAAGCGTTGGAAGGATTCATGGTGTGGAGGGCGGCCTGCGGCTGTCCGCAAAGCATAAGGCCGAACCGTGACGGCAGCCCGATCGGCGTGGACCGCACCTATCTGGCCAGTCCCGCGTGGACAGACCCGTGCGGCCCGAGCTCCTGACGGCCTACACTGCCGAACGCCCATCGTTGCTCCGATGGCGCCCCAACGCTTGAACCCGAAAGACCGCACCATGCCCCGCCAAACGACCCAACCATCCTCACAGGCCCTGCGCGTCGGCGTTCTGGGCGCGGCCAACATCGCGCGCCAATTTGTAGCGGCCGTGCGCGATTGTCCCGATGTGCAGGTGGTGGCGGTGGCCAGCCGCTCGGCGGACAAGGCCGCCGCATTCGGCGATGCCTTGGGCGTGCCGCGGCGGTATGCCAGCTACGAAGCCCTGCTGGCCGACTCCAGCCTGGACATCATCTACAACCCCTTGCCCAACACCTTGCACGCGCCCTGGAGCATCAAGGCCCTGGATGCCGGGTTCCACGTGCTGTGCGAAAAGCCGCTGGCCATGGACGCTGCCGAGGCCCGCCGCATGTTTGTGGCCGCCCAGCGCAACGACCGCTTTCTGCTGGAGGCCTATCCCTACTGGTTCCAACCGCAGACACGCGACATGCTGGAACTGATCCATGGGGGAGTGCTGGGCCGCATCCGTTACGTGCAGGCCAGCTTCGGTTTCACGATGTCCAATCCCGTGGGCAACATCCGCCACAACCCGGATCTGGGCGGCGGCGCCTTGCGCGATGCGGGGTGCTACGCCCTGAGCCTGATCCACCTGGCGATGGGCAGGGCGCCACAGCGCGTGCGCGCCACCCCGCGCTGGGCCGACACGGGCGTGGACATCGCCATGCACGCCAGCCTGGAATACGAGGATGGTGCCCACGCGCAGATGTCGTGTGCCATGGATGTCGCCTACCAGCGCCATGCGCTCATCGTGGGCGATCGGGGTTCGCTTGAAACCGAGTACCCCAACCACAACGGGCAACCCTTGCTGGGGCAGATGCGGGTGCGGCGCGGCCCGGGCAACCAGGTGCCCTATGAGATCGTCACGTCCGCGCCGGGCAGTGGGTTTCGCTTTTCGGCGGAGGCGTTTGCCCAAAAGATTCGCGCGGGTGACGCACCGGCCCTGGCGCGCGCGGCGCAGGCCAGCATCGACATTGCGGCCACCCTGGAGGCCATCGCGCAAAGCGCGACAACGGGCCAGGCCGTGGAGATCGCCAACTGAAGGGCAAGGCCCCAGCGGCGCTGCGCCGTCAATCGATGCGGATGCCGCCCTCGGCAATGATCCTGGCGTAGCGCGCGCGGTCGGCATCGATGCGCGCCTTGAATGCGGCGGACGTCATGGGCAGCGGCGTGGCACCCTGGGTGATCAGGGTCTGCCGGGTTTCAGGCTGGTTCAGCACCTCGCGCAGATCGGCGGCGATCTTCTCCACGATCTCGGTGGGTGTGCCGGCGGGGGCCAGCATGCCGATCCACGACCCGGATTCATAGCCGGGCAGGGTCTCGGCGATGGTGGGCATGTCGGGCAGGGCGGGCGAGCGTGCCGCGCTGCTGACGGCCAGCCCGCGCAACTTGCCCGATTTGATGTGGCCGATGCCCTCGAGCACCGTGGCAAACAACAGGTTGACGTGTCCTGCCATCAGGTCGGCCTGCGCAGGGCCGCCGCCCTTGTAGGGGATGTGCAGCAGATCGATGCCTGCCGCGCGCTTGAGCAACTCGGCCGACAAATGCGGGGCACCGCCACTGCCCGAGCTGGCGTAGCTGAACTTGCCCGGCTCGGCCTTGGCCATGCGGATGAGATCGGGCATGGTCTGCCAGGCTAGTGTTGGGGTGGTGAGCAGCACCATGGGCAGTTCGGCGATCATGCCGATTGGCGTGAAGGCGGTGTCCGGGTTGTAGGGCATGGACTTGTAGAGCGACGGATTGACCGACACCGTCCCCACATTGCCCACCAGCAGCACATAGCCATCGGGCCGTGCCTTGGCCACGATGTCCGATCCCACCTGCCCGGCCGCACCGCCCTTGTTGTCCACCACCACCGATTGCCCCCACTTGGTGGACAGCTTCTGGGCCACCAGGCGGGCACCGACGTCCGTCCCGCCCCCTGGCGGAAAGGGCACCACGATGGTCACCGGGCGGTTGGGATACGTTGCCGCAGGTGACTGGGCATTTGCAGTTACTACATAAAATGTAGCTACATGTGCAAGCAGGGCGCTCGCTACCAGGCTAAAAAGCTTCAAATCGGTCTCCTGATGGTCCGCAGGCCGTCTGAGGCGGCCGGGCGTGGTCTTTTTCGGCATTCTGCCGCAGAGGGCCGATGGGGGTGGGCGCAGTCCGAT
>CAYNWR010000053.1:0-2075 GCA_964400915.1 uncultured Burkholderiaceae bacterium | reverse complement strand
CCCGGCCCCAAATGACCTACCCAGCGCAACCCCTGTTTCACCTGGCGTTTCCCGTTCACAGCCTTGCCGAGGCGCGGCGCTTCTATGGCGATTTGCTGGGCTGCTCGGAAGGCCGCAGCAGCGAGGACTGGGTGGATTTTGATTTCTATGGACACCAGATCGTGGCCCACCTGTCGCCGGACGAGGCCGGCCACCGCAACACCAGCGACGTGGACGGCAAGGACGTGCCCGTGCGCCACTTCGGCGTGATCCTGACCATGGCGGATTGGGAGGCCCTGGCCGCCAAACTCACGACGGCTGGCACGCGCTTCATCATCGAGCCCGGCATCCGCTTCAAGGGCGAAATTGGCGAGCAGGCCACGATGTTCTTTCTGGATCCATCGGGCAACGCGCTGGAGTTCAAGGCCTTTGCCGACATGTCGCAGGTGTTCGCCCACTGAGCCCGCATCACAATGAGGAGACCGCATGAAGAGTTATGACGTGACCGAATGGGGCCAGCCCCTGCAGCAGGCGCTCAAGGCAACGCCCGTGCCCACCGGCACCGAGGTGTTGGTGCGCGTGAAGTATTGCGGTGTCTGCCACAGCGACGTGCACATCCGCGATGGCTATTTCGACCTGGGCGGTGGACGCAAATTCCACATGACCGAGCGCGGCATGAAACTGCCCGTGACATTGGGGCACGAACCTTATGGCACGGTGCTCGGTGGGGGACCGGACGCGGGTGACCTGCCCATCGGCAGCGACCGCCTCGTCTTTCCCTGGACGGGTTGTGGCACCTGTGCACGGTGCCTGGAGGGTGCCGACAACCATTGCATGGCCCCGCGCTTCATCGGTATCCAGCGTGCCGGCGGCTATGCCAGCCACCTGCTGGTGCCGCACCCGCGCTACCTGATCGATGCCAGCGGCGTGGACCCGCTGTGGGCCGCCACCCTGGCGTGCTCGGGCCTGACGACGTATTCGGCGGTGCGCAAGCTGCTGCCCCTGCCGGCCGAGGACTGGGTGCTGGTGCTGGGCGCCGGTGGCCTGGGCCTGTCGGCCATCGGCATCCTGCGCGCCCTCGGTCACGAGCGCATCGTGGTGGCCGATGTCGATGCGGCCAAGTTCCCGGCTGCGAAGGCCGCTGGCGCCGCGGCCTGTGTGCAGGCGTCGGCCAGCGACGCGCTCGACCAGCTCAAAGCCGCCACGGGCGGGTGGATTGGCGGTGCGGTGGATCTGGTGGGCGCGCCCGCCACGATGACGTTGGCCTACACCACGCTGCGCAAGGGTGGGCGTTATGTGGTGTGTGGCTTGTATGGCGGCGAGGTGCCGCTGTCCATCGTGCCCACCGTGCAGCGGGCCATCACCATCCAGGGCTCGTACGTGGGCAATCCCCAGGAGCTGCGCGAGGTGGTGGAACTGGCGCGCTCGGGCAAGCTCAAGCCCATGCCCATCGAAATGCGGGCGTCCGCGCGCATCTCGGAATCGCTGGACCAGCTCAAGGCCGGCACCCTCATCGGGCGCGTGGTGGCCGAGATGGAGGCGTGAGCACCTGGTGAACAGACCATTGGGCGACTTGGCCGGCCCGACGGTTACTTCACAAACAGTAGCAAACTATTGATGTTTGACGCTCGCTACCGGCCAATTTGACTACAAAAGCTGTTTGCAGACGGCTTCGGTCATGTCGGTGCAGCGGGTGGTGCCGCCCAGGTCGCGCGGCACGTGTTCGCCACGGGCCAGCACCGCTTGAACAGCCTGCTCGACGCGCTCGGCGGCGGTGCGCAAGGCCGCGTCGGCGTGGCGGTCGGCCAGCCAGCGCAGCATCAGGGCCCCCGAGAGGATGGTGGCGATGGGGCTGGCCAGGTTGCGGCCCGCGATGTCCGGTGCCGAGCCGTGTGCACCCTGGAACAGGCCATGGGCATCACCCAGTTCGGCCGATGCCGCGATGCCCAGGCCGCCCACCGTGCCGGCGCCCAGGTCGGAGATGATGTCGCCGAACATGTTCTCGGTGACGATCACATCGTAGAAGTCGGGCTTCTTCAGCAGGTGCACGGTGATCGCATCGGCGTAGGCGTGGTCGAATTCGACGTCGGGGTACG
>CAYNWR010000052.1:0-11200 GCA_964400915.1 uncultured Burkholderiaceae bacterium | reverse complement strand
CCCACGCATCGAGCCCCACCACCGCGCCACACATCGGAGCAACAACATGGCCAAGGAAGAACTGATCGAAATGCACGGCAAGGTGGACGAAGTCCTGCCCGATTCGCGCTTTCGCGTGACGCTGGACAACGGACATCAGCTGGTGGCCTACACCGGCGGCAAGATGCGCCGCCACAGCATCCGCATCCTCGCCGGCGACCGCGTGTCGCTCGAGTTGTCGCCCTACGATCTTGGCAAGGGTCGTATCACGTTTCGCCACCTGCCGCCGCGCACCGGGATGCCCCCGGCCGGCGCGCATCGCCCCCGTCGTTGAACCGCATCCAACAAACATGGATCGGTTCGTTCCCCCGCGCTCAAGGCATTTCTTGTTTGCCCAGGCGCATTTGCAGTGAAAGGTGCTCCTCAATGGGCAGCAAACTCTACGTCGGCAATCTCGCGTACTCCACGCGTGACGACGATCTTCATCAATTCTTTTCGGGCTTTGGCGGCGTCGTGTCGGCCAAGGTCATGATGGACCGCGACAGCGGGCGCTCCAAGGGCTTCGGCTTTGTGGAAATGGCCAGCGACGCGGAAGCGCAAAGCGCCATCAGCGGTGCCAACGGCAAGTCGCTCGAAGGCCGCAATCTCGTCGTCAACGAAGCCCGTCCGATGGAAGCGCGTCCCCCGCGCAGCGGCGGCTTTGGTGGTGGCGGCGGTGGTGGTGGTCGCCGTGACGGCGGTGGCGGCGGCTACGGCGGTGGCGGTGGTGGCGGCGGCTACGGTGGTGGTGGTGGCGGCGGTCGTCGCAGCTACTGATCGTCCCCTGCGATCCAGCGCACATACGCCGGATCGCCCTGCGCGATATCCAGGCTGACGATTTCCGGCACCTCATAGGGGTGCCGCTCGCGCACGAAGCGCAGCAAGGCCGGCACGCTCTGGCGTGAAGCCTTGATCGTCAGCCGCCACTCGGATTCGTCGCAGACCTCACCGCGCCAGCGGTAGATGCTGCGGATCGCATTGATCTGCACACAAGCGGCCCAACCGGCCTCCACCAATTGCCGCGCCATTGCGGCTGCCTGCGCTTCACTGGGCAGGGTGGTCAACACCACGTTGCACTCGGGTGACGCGTCCGCGTTCTCAGCCATTCCATCGCTCCCTGGGCACCACATGCGGCCGCTCCGGTTGCTGGAAGAAATGCGGCGACATGATCTGGATGCCCGCTGCATTGAACGCATCCTGGATGTTCTGATGCAGCTCGCTCAGGCGCAGGGGCCGCTGCAGCGGCTGGTCCAGGTGGGCAAACAGCTCGTACTCCACATAGAAGTCGCTCAAGGCCCGCTGCAGCACAAAAGGCGCCGGTTCGCGGCGCAATCCGGACGTGGCCCCCGCGGCCTCCAGCAACAGGGCATGCACGCGGCGCCAGGGCGCCTCATAGCCGATGGTCAGGCGCGTGGAAATCATGGTTCCCTGCGTGGCCGACAGCCGCGAAAAATTACGGATCGGGCTGGACACCAGCACCGCGTTGGGAATCGTGATCTCCTCGTTGCGCATGGTCTTGAGCTTGGTGGCCAGCGTGCCGATTTCCTGCACCACGCCCTCGACCGCGCTGCCATCCCGGCCAATCACCACCTGATCGCCGACCCGCAAGGCGCGCGAATACACCAGCACCAGGCCACTCATCAATTGGTTGACGATGCCCGACGACCCGAGCGTCACCATCGCCCCCAGCAGCACCGACACCCCCTTGAACACATCGCTGCTCGAGCCCGGCAAATAGGGATAGGCGGCGACGACGGCCAGCGCCCAGATGCCCAGCGCCACCAGGCGCCGTGTGGCCGAGGCCGTTTCGGGGTGCAGCACCGCGATCTGCAGGTGCCGCCTCGCCACCGCGCGAAACACGCCATTGGAAGCCTGCACCGCGGCCTGCGCCAGCAGCAGGATCACCGCCACGGCGACCAAGCCTGGCACCGCCCGCACCGCTCCGGTGCCGAAATCGGCCACCGTATGCAGGAACAGACCACTCAGGCGCTCGCCCAGCGCCTGAGTGCCCGGAAAAGCCAGCAACACGGAGGTCGCCCACGCGTAGATCAGCGCCGCGCTGACAAACAGGGCCGCCAGTTGCACCAGACGCGCCAGCAGCGCCTGCATGTAGCGCAGCCACGCGGCGCGTTGTGAAGTCTGCGGCGCCTCGGTGTCGGCGGGCACCGGAGCGTCGCCGTCCGACAGGTCATCGGCCGACAGCCCGCGTGTGAGCAAATGCTCCACGTGCCGGGCCACACGCCAGACCCCCCACAACAGAACCAGCAGCAGCACCGACTCACCCAAGGCCAGCGCACCCGCGTGCAACAACACCGGCCACTGGCGCTGGGCCGCATCGGCCGCCAACGCCGCGTTCAATTGGTTCAGGGTGCGCTGCGCCACCTGGTCCAGCGATTCGGCGGCGCCCGGTTCGATGTCGGCCGGCGTGAGCACGAACAGCAGCACATCGCCCTGGCGAAACACCACGCCCTGCTGCCCCTCCAGCGTGATCGGCGCCAGCACGGCGGTGGGCGGCAGGTTGCGCGCGCGGGCCTCGCCCAGGCGCTTGTCGGCGCGCTGCACCCGCCCGGCCGGATCGGCGCCGCCAAATGCCGAGCGAAACGTGGCAATGGGCCGGTGCGCCAGCTCCAGCGTGGCCTCGCGTTCCTGCGCGGCCCAGGCCGTCCCCAGCACCCACACGGCAAAGGCCAGCAGACCGCGAAACACCCAGATGGACCACGGACAGCGGTGAACGGGCACCCGTGCAGGCGCACGCCTGGTGCCGGGCGCCTGGGCATCACCTGCCGCGCACCCGGCTGTTGAGACAGGGTGCCCGCCGGGTTGTGGAATCTGAAGCCTTGCCATCATCGTTTCACCTGCCATCGCTCTCGCCGCCCCCGGCGCCATCCGCTGGGCGGACGCCGCCTCCCGAACCGCCATTGTTGCCGTTTGCCATGTGCCGTTTGTCGCGCGTCGTTTGCCGCGTGCCACGGGCACCCGGTGTGGTGTTGGCGCTGCGGAACCACTCATGCGCGAGACCCAATCAATTTTGATAGCAGTAGAAGAAGAATTCACACTCGCTACCTGCCGATTTATTGCAGAAATTGTCTGTGAACACGCTTGGCCACGCCTGAGCACGCCGCACGGGCCATCACGCTTCACCGGCTGACAGCATCGGGCAGGGCTGTGCAGAACGACACGGCGTCGGACATCCACGCAGCGCGGGGGGTGCTCATTCGCGAGTTTGCACTCAGAAGGGAGGGGAATAACGTCGTGAGAAACTACCTCAATGCACTGCAGCGCCATCGAGACGGCGCCACACGTTCAGTTCCCAACCCAGACCTGGAATCGGAATCCGTGGAACCCTTTCTGCATCGGATGAGCAAGCGCCGCAAAGGGTTGCGAGCCGGCCTGGGCACGGGTGGTGCAGGAACCTGGGACGTGACCGCGCTGATCAACGCGGCTGACCCGAAGGCCAACGCGCCCGAGCAACACCTATGGGTGGCACGCCTGCTGGAGTGGATTCGGCAACCCTCGCCCAGCGCCGAGGACTCCAAGGAGGTCGACGGCGCCAATGCTGCCCAAGCGCAGAGCTGGCCGACGCGGCGGGTGCGCCACCTGCTGCAGGTCGTGGAGGGCAACGATGAATTGCGCTCACGTGTGCAGGGCTTGCTGATCGGTGTGTTCGAGCGTCTTGACTGGGTGTCGCTATTGGCGGATCTGGGCTTTGCCACTCGCGCCACCCTGGGCGGCGAATTGACCGCCCGGCTCAAGATGAGCCTGCTGCCACAAACGCTGGACACCCGCTCGGGGGCGCAACTCTTTTCGCTTTGGTTTCAGCCTGGTGATGCAGCGTGGTTGAGCGAAATCGATCATCCGACACTGGTGCGCCTGGGCCAGATCCTGCCTGTGACCGGTGTGGACAGCGCCTTGCTTCGGGCACTGGTGGCATTGGCCAGCCTGGTGGGCGCGGCAGGTCATGGGGCGACGCTGCGCGAGCGCATGGCCGCGGACTTGCTTGCGGCCCGACCCTTTGAAGCACTGCTTGGCGATCTGACCGCGCTGCGCCAGGCCATGGCAGATGGCGGCTCCGCATCCGATGTGATACCAGCCGCCAACACGCTGCGAGCCCGGTGGGACGCCTGCCGCCGCGCAGCCGATAGCGCCTCGGACGATTTTGATGGGCGTGGCTTCGAACTGGACGTGGTGCATGCCCAGGAACTGGTGCGCGCGCGTTCCCAGCGCGCCGAATGGCTGATCAACGTGTTGCTGGCGCCCGATCGGCCAGACGAGATTCGACGCCTGGTTGTGTTGTTGCTGGGTACCTTGGACGAGCGGCAGCGCACCCTGCCGATGATCGCTCTGCACTACGCACAATTGGCGCGCCTGGTCACCGAGCGCAGCGCCGAGGCCGGTCATCACTACATCGCACGCACGCGGGATGATTTTGTCGCCATGTTCCGCCGTGCCTTGGGCGGTGGCGTGGTGGTGGCTGGCACCACGCTCCTGAAGTTCGCGATCGGTGCGCTGGGTCTTGGCCTGTTCTGGACGGGCCTGTGGTCGGGCGTGCTTTATGCCGCCAGCTTTGTGCTCATCATGCTGCTGGGAGGGACGCTGGCCACCAAACAACCGGCGATGACGGCGCATGCGCTGGCAGAGCTGTTGCCGCCGGGTGGTGGGCAGATGGACGGCGCACAAACCCAGGCCTTCGTCGATCAGGCCGTGGCGCTGATCCGATCGCAGTTTGCGGCAGCCTTGGGCAACGTGAGCGCGTGTGTTCCCGCAGTCCTGGTCTTGATGGCGCTCACCACGTTGGGGTTCGGCATGGACCTGGTGGGGCCTGCCAAGGCGGGCGCAACGGTGGCTGGGCTCAGCGTCTGGGGTGCCAGCGCCTTGTTTGCCGCCTTCACGGGGGTCTTGCTATTTGTCAGCAGCCTGTTTGCGGGGTGGGCGGACAACTGGTTCGTCGTCAACCGGATTGAAAGCGCCCTGGCCTGGAGCCCTCGCATTGTCGCGATGTGGGGTCCAGTGCGCGCACGCCGCTGGTCGCTGTGGTGGTCGCGGCACATCGCGGGAATCGCTGGCAATGTGTCGCTGGGCCTGCTTTTGGGCCTGGTACCGGCGATCCTGCAGTTCCTTGGCGTGGAAATTGACGTGCGCCATGTCACCTTGGCTTCGGGCCAATTGGCGGCGGCCGTCGCCGCACTGGGATGGGCCAGTGTCCTCACCCCGGCCTTTGCGGCGGCTGCGATGGGCATCGTTGCGATCGGCGTCCTCAACCTGGGCGTGAGTTTTGCGCTGGCCTTTCGCCTGGCGCTGGCATCGCGGGGCATCCGCATACAGGAGCGCTCGCAGTTGTGGAAGGCGTTGCGCGCCCGTGCCCGCACGCACACCTTGAGCTTCTTCTGGCCCGACAAAAAAAGCCATCCAGACACCAGCGCCTGACTGACCAATGGGCGGCAGGCCGGCGGGCAAGTCCTGCCTGACCCAGCGATGAACGTCGTCTGCCAAGTGCGTGTTTTTTGTTTGGTGCAAAGGTTTGGTAGCCAAGTCCATCCATGCGGACATTCCTTGGCTCAAGTGCCTACGGGATCAGGCGGGTGGTAGGCTGCACTGCGGGTCGTTTGACAGCTGGACGCGCGCGCCCGGCAAGTCGTTCGTCGTGGAGGTGAGCCCTCTGTCTTTCGCAACTGCGACCCACCAGGTTTGTCGAAGGAAGCGCATGAACGAGCTGCACGCATTGGTGGACTTTGAAAACGTCCAGCCGTCTCTGGAGGCGTTGGCCAAGCTGGCGCCGGGGTATACGGATGTGTGGCTGTTCCATGGTCCGCACCAGACCAAGCAAGCGCAGGCCTTCGCTGCCAGCCATGAACGGGTGACCTTGGTGCCGCGCTCGGGCCAGGGGCCCAATGCGCTGGACTTTCATGTGGCGTTTTACCTGGGCTATGTGGCGGCCAAGCACCCAGATGCCGAACTGGTGGTGGTAGCCAACGACCGCGGTTACGACCCCATGTTGGCCCATGCCCGCATGCTCAAGTTTCGCGCCCGCCGCGTTGGCCACAAGGCGCCGGTGGCCAGGAAGACAGTTGTTGAGGGGCCTGCTGCGCCAATGGCCGCGCCGTTGCCAGCCAAGAAGGCAGTAACCAAGAATGCGGTCGCCAAGAAAGCCGTGGCCAGCAAGACAACAGCAAAGCAAGTTGCCCCCAAACCTGCCACACCAGTCAAGGCGGTCGCAGCCAAAAAGGCACCCGCAGCCAAGAAAGCGATGGTCGCCAAGACGGGGGTGGCCAAGAAGGCGCTTGCTCCCAAGCCAGCCAAAGTGGCACAACCGACCAAACCAACCAAGGCCGAATCTATGCCCCAAGCCTCCCCAGAGGCCAAGGCCCTGGCCAGAATTCAGAAAGGCTTGCTCAATATGGGTAGCCAAGCGCCACACAAGGTGAAGCCATTTTTGCGGCATGTGGGCGCGCTGCTGGGCGAAGGCAGCACCGCCGAGCAGATTGACGCCATGGTGGACAAGTTGGTGGCGACCGGCGCTGTGGGGTTCATCGGGGATGAGGTGGTTTACGGCCGCAAATAGCTGCGTGACCGCTGAGGTCACAAGGCGTGATTTCAGGGTTGCTTCAGTATTGATTTTGCCGTGGCCATGTTCACAGGCGGCGGCGCTGGAGCAGTTCCGCCTGATCGCCACCGACCTGGGCAGTGCGGTGGTCACGCAAGCGGATTGATATAAAAAGCATAGCAAATAAGCGCCATTTGACGCTCGCTAAATGCCGATCTGGATCAAAATTGACCGGAACGGGCCGAACCAGGGCCTCCATCAATGTCTACCAGCCGCCACCTCAGTCACCACCCAAACCAGCACGCCGCACAATGAAGCCAGCACCCAACGGATTCGCAAGGCCCGCCCCATGAGATCACTTTGGACCTTTGGCTTCGCCGCCACGCTGGCCGCTGCACTTGCGGCGCCGACTGCCGCGCAGACCGCCAGCACGCCCACCGAGGCCACATGCCGCAGCTACCTGGCCACCAACGCCAACCCCAGCGGCATCCGCAGCTTGTCGGGGCCGGGTGTGGCGCAGCGCAGTGCGGCGCTGGCGGCGGGGGGCAAGCTGGTGATCCTGGCCAACCGCTACTACCTGGTGCACATCCCGGCCGCGTTCTACACCCGCAGCGTGCCGGTGCTGATTCTTGAGCTGCCGGGCACGGGGGGCTACCCCGAAGCCGGCTGGAACGACTGGCACACCGCCATGGACGAGCGTGGCTACGCCTACATCAGCCTGCACTGGGACGGTGGCACCCCACAGGCCATCAGCGACACCCAGATCTACAGCGATCTGCGGCAGATCGTGACGGATGTGGGTGCGGCCTGTCCCATTGCACACGCCAGCAAATGGCTGATGGGCTTCTCGGTGGGCAGCGCGTTCTCGTTCGCGGTGATGATCCGCGACGTGGCCGGCCCGCGCATGCTTCGAGGGCAACTGGCCATCAGCGGCGCCGCCATCGGGCCACTGACCACTGGGCGCGACGTGATGCACAGCACCGTGGAGTCCAACCGCAGCAACACCAGTGCCGTGGCGGGCATCAGCAGCTGGATGTACTGCGGCGAGAAGGACCTGGACCACGGCTGGAGCATGTGCACCGAAATGCCGGGGGGGCGCGATTTTGTCAACACCCACGGCGGCAGCGCCACCTTGTACAGCGACCCCAATGGCACCCACGGCAGCCTGCCCACCAACGTCGCGGGCCGCACCGAGATGTTCAACCACATCGAGAAGATTGCCGCCACGGCCACGGCGACCGAGGCCGATTGCCTCTTCAACTGGGCCGAGGACAACCTGCCCGCGCTGTTCGCGCCCAAGCGCCCGCCCAGCCAGGCCAGCGGCACGCTGCGTTACCGCTTCTATGGCGGCACGAGTGCCTACCTGGGTGTGTCCGGCGACGACACCCAGCTGTACTACCTGCCACTGCCCAGCACGGCGCCCCACGCCGTGATGGTCTCGGGCGCTGCGGCATTGCAGGTGGGTTGCCGGTGAACGCGCGGGCCCCCGGCGCGGGAGCCCAGACAATAGGCGCATGCTCCACTACCAAACCGTCCCCGTCACCCCCTTCCAGCAAAACTGCAGCATCGTCTGGTGCGACGAATCGAGGCAGGCCGCTGTCATCGACCCCGGCGGCGAGGTGGACCGGCTGCTGGCTGCGGCCCAGAAATTGGGCGTGCAGATCGAGCAGATCTGGCTGACCCACGCGCACATCGACCACGCGGGCGGCACGGCCGATCTGGCCGAGCGCCTGGGGGGTGTGCCGATCATCGGGCCGCACCCGGGCGATCAGTTCTGGATCGATGGCCTGCAGCAGCAAGGCGTGATGTTTGGGTTTCCCGGCGCGCGCCAGTTTGCCCCCACGCGCTGGCTGAAGGATGGCGACACGGTGGAACTGTCGGGCCACGTGTTGCACGTGCGCCATTGCCCGGGCCACACGCCGGGGCACGTGGTGTTCCATTCCCCCGAGCTCAAACGCGCCTTTGTGGGCGATGTGTTGTTTGCCGGCTCCATTGGTCGCACGGATTTTCCGCAGGGCGATCACCAGACGCTGATCGACAGCATCACGCAGCGCCTGTGGCCCATGGGCGACGACACGGTGTTCATCCCCGGCCACGGGCCCGAGAGCACCTTCGGGCGCGAGCGCAAGACCAATCCCTATGTGCGAGGCACCTGAAGGTGCAATCAAAAAAATAGCAATGGATGTACATTCGGTGCTCGCTAACCCATAAAATTCATTCAAGATGACCCGTGCTGTCCACCCCATCGGCCCTCCCGTGCATCTGCGCCTCTATGGCGATTGGGGCACAGCCAACTTTCATTCCATCACGGGCTGGATCGCCGCGCACCTGCGTTGGCGCTCGGCAGCACCGTCAAGCTTCACCATCCGCACGGGCAGTGCGTACCGTGAGGGCATCGAAGCCGTGGGCCGAGGCGACGCCGACCTGGCGATTACCACACCCATCCATATGGGGGTGCGCTGGGCACGAGAGGGCCGGCATTTTTACGCGGGGCGGGCGATGCCCCATCTGCGCACGCTGGGGCATTTGCCTCAAGATGACCGGCTGACCTTTGCCGTTCGCGCCGACACGGGAATCCGCAGTTTTGCTGACATCCGTGAGCGCAAGCCCGTCTTGCACATTGCCACACCCTGGCGCGACAGCGACAACCTGTGCAGCTATGTGGTCGACCTGATCTGGCGGGCTCATGGCATCGACCCGGCCGACATCGAGCGTTGGGGTGGCTCGTACTGGGAGCACGAAGGCCCGCGCCACTGCCTGAACGCGGCCAAGGCGGGCATCGTGAATGCCGTCTTCAACGAGGCCGTGATGGTCCCGCCGTGGTCGGAGTGGGTGGGCGGTGTGCCTGTGAATTTCATCGGCATCGAGCCCGACGCCATGGCAAAGCTGGTGAACGAGTACGGGCTGCGCGCAGCCGTCATCGAGTCAGGCCGCCTGCACAATGAGCACACGGTGCCGTGTCTGGATTGGTCCAGCTGGGCCATCGTGGTGCGCGACGACATGCCCGAAGACCTCGCCTATCGCATTACAGCTGTGATGGTCGAGGAGCGCGCCGAGTTCGAGGCTCGCTTTCGGCATATCCCGGTGCAGCACAGCCCCTTGACTTACCCGATCGATCCGCGCCGCATGCCGCATGGTGTCGATCTCGATCTTCACCCAGGTGCGCGCCGCTACTACCGCGAACACGGGCATCTGGACTGAAGCGCATGCATCGAAGCATATGAAAGGTCCGCCATGAACCCATCAAGCATGAACACGCATCTGCCGCAGCGGCGCAAGCTGATGCGCCTGGGGGTTGGCGCTGCGTGGCTGGCCAACGCGCCGTGGGCCCACGCTCAGCAGCCGGGTTACCCCGCGCGTACCGTGAGCATTGTGGTCCCCTTTGGCGCCGGCAACGCCTACGACCTGATGGTGCGTTATCTGGCCGATCAGTTGCGCGAGGCGACGGGTCAACCCTTTATCGTCGAGGCCAAGCAGGGTGCAATCGGTGGTGTGGCGGCGGCCCATGTGGCTCGTGCGGCTCCTGACGGCCACACGCTGTTGTTTGGCGCCAATTCAACCCACGCGGCCAACGTGCACCTGTTCAAGAAATTGCCCTACGACCCCGTGGCGGATTTCGCGCCGGTCACCACCGTGGCCACCATCCCTCAGGTGCTGCTGGTCTCGCCCTCACTGCCAGTGCGCACGCTGCCCGAGCTGATGGCTCTGGCCAAAAGCCAACCGGGCAAGTTCAACTATGGCAGCTCCAGCGCGACGGGGCGTGTGGCCATCGAGCAGTTTCGCTCCAGTGCCGGCATTGACGCTGTGCATGTGCCTTACAAGACATCGGCGCAAATGATCACCGACATCATCGGCGGACAATTGCATTTCATGGTGCTCGACGCAGGCTCAGGCGTTGCACAGGCGCAAGGCGGCAAGGTTCGGGCGCTGGCCGTTACGTCGGCCCGGCGCCTTGGAGCGGCTCCGGACATCCCGACGATGGCCGAAACCGGCTTGCCGGGGTATGAGTTCACGGCCTGGCTGGCGTTGTTCGCGCCCGCGCGCACGCCTGCAGAAGTTGTTCGGCGCGCATCGGATCTGGCCAATGGCGTGATCCGCAGTGCTGGCATGCGCGACCAGTTGACGCGCCTGTACGCCGAGCCCTACCCGGGCGACCCAGAATCCCTACGCCAATTGGTGGAACGTGAAACGGTGCGCTGGGGCCGCATGATCAAGGCGGCGGGCATCGAGCCTGAATAGGCGTCGCGCCGCTCCGGTATCTGTCCGCGACGCGGCCGCCAGTCCAGTTAAGGCCCTCAGCCTGCGCTGCTGGGGTTTGCTGAAGGGGACACCGGGCGCGCGGCGCGCGCGCGGTCGTACAAGGCCTGCACCTTGGGCACGTTGGCTGCCAGTTGCTTGATGCGGTCCGGCCCCGAAGGGTGGGTGGACAGAAAAGACGGCCCGGCGCCCCCGCTGGCGGCGGTCATCTTCTCCCACAGCGACACACTCGCCTGTGGGTCGTAGGCGCCGCGAGCGGCAATCTCCAGCCCGACCAGGTCGGCCTCGGTTTCGTCGTCGCGGCCGTACTTGAGCGTGAGCAGCTGCGTGCCCAGGTTGGCCGCCATGTCCCCTATCTGTCCCAGCCCCAGCAACTGGGCGCCG
>CAYNWR010000051.1:0-11245 GCA_964400915.1 uncultured Burkholderiaceae bacterium | reverse complement strand
CAGCGTGATCGACGGCATTGCGTTCCAGACCAACATTCTCGCGTTGAATGCGGCCGTGGAAGCCGCCCGTGCCGGCGAGCAGGGCCGGGGCTTTGCGGTGGTGGCCAGCGAGGTGCGCAGCCTGGCCGGTCGCAGTGCCGAAGCCGCCAAGGAAATCAAGTCGCTCATCACCGACAGCGTGCAGCGCGTGGAGCAAGGGACGGCGCAGGTCGAGCAGGCTGGCAAGACCATGGAAGAGATCGTCACGGCGATCCGCCGCGTGTCCGATGTCGTGGGCGAGATCAGCGCGGCGAGCGTTGAGCAGAGCAATGGTGTGGCCCAGGTCGGTCAGGCCGTGAGCCAGATGGACCAGGCCACACAGCAAAATGCGGCTTTGGTCGAGGAGTCGGCGGCGGCGGCGTCCAGCCTGCGCCAGCAGGCCGAGCAACTGGTGGAGGCTGTGGCGGTGTTCAGACTCGGCAACGAGCGAGTGCAGGACGCCCGCTTGCTCACTCGATGAGTCGGCGGGTCGGGAGCGTGTAGTTGCTCTGGTCGAACAGGTCGATCCCGCATCGCAACGCACGCACCCACTCCAGAAAATCCTGGATCGCCGCTCGGCCCTGGATGGGTGCCCCGTGCTGTGGCACGAGCATCTCGATGTCCAGGGTCGCCACCATGTCCGCCCAATACCGCAGGATCTTGTTTGACACCATGTAACGGCGGTGGAAACCCTCCATGCGCCGGATGTGGGGCGAAAGTTGGGTCACCGGCTGGGCGGACGCCTCGCCGGACAACAAGGAAACCCCCAGATCGCCCGTGAACAGGATGCGGCTGACCGGGTCATAGAACTGGAAGTTGCCCTCGGCATGCAGGAAATGGGCCGGCAACAGATGCAGATCGAAACCCCCGATCGGCAGCAACCCGCCCTCATCCGGCACACCGAGGATCCGGTCTTCAGTCTTCCCCGCCTTGGCGAAGTGAGGGGCAAA
The DNA here is from genome assembly GCA_964400915.1 of uncultured Burkholderiaceae bacterium. Classification (GTDB taxonomy): domain Bacteria; phylum Pseudomonadota; class Gammaproteobacteria; order Burkholderiales; family Burkholderiaceae_C; genus CAYNWR01. The sequence goes on along the minus strand of CAYNWR010000051.1, from coordinate 10,277 downwards.
GCGCTCCCAGATCCTGGAAATGACAAGGCGCGCAGGTGTGGAGGTCAGCCAGCGATCGAGTGACGCAATGATGTCCGGGTCGGCATGCGAGGCGATCAAATAGGACAGGCGCTGGACAGGAAAATACCTTGTCAAGGTCAGCAACAGCTCGTTGTAGGCGAGGTTTCCGCCGGGATCAATGATGGCCCCGTGCCCATGGTCGACGATCAGGAACTGGTTGGCCTGGACGGCCTGTCCGGCGTCACCGACCAGATCGGAGAACATCACACAGGCATGGTGGGGGTCGCGATAGAGTTCAATGGACATGGATGCAGCCGATGAGTCGGCGCATGATCCCTCGCAACGTCCGCGAACCCCTTGACACAGGTCAACTATGCTTCGCGCGTGAGCCCTGCACCCGAGCGCCGCATCGCGCACCTTGACATGGATGCGTTCTACGCATCGGTGGAGTTGCTGCGCTACCCACAGCTCAAGGGCCTTCCCCTGGTGATCGGCGGCGGCCGGCGTCGACTGGACGAGGCCCTCGGTCAGGCAGGCCTGGATGAGGCAGCCTCGGGCGACATTCCGGTCGAGGTCTTTCCGCGCCTGGCCAGCTACGTCGGTCGCGGCGTGATCACCACCGCCACCTACGCAGCCCGGCAGTTCGGCATTGGATCGGCCATGGGCTTGATGAAGGCGGCCAGGCTGTGCCCACAAGCCATCCTGTTGCCCGTGGACTTCGAGGAGTACCGGCGCTTTTCGCGCGCTTTCAAGGCGGTCATCCTCGACATCGCGCCCCAGATGGAAGACCGCGGTGTGGACGAGGTCTACATCGATTTCACCGAGGTACCCGGGGGGCACCGCGAAGGCGGCCGCGTTTTGGCCCGACTGATCCAGAAAGCGATTCACGACGCCACCGGCCTGTCATGCTCTGTGGGTGTGGCACCCAACAAGCTGATCGCCAAGATGGCCAGCGAATTCGAGAAGCCCGGTGGAATCGCCATCGTGTATCCAAGCGACCTGCAGCCACGCATCTGGCCCTTGCCGGTACGAAAGATCAAGGGCATCGGCCCCAAGGCCGAAGCGCGCCTGCACGCCCTGGGCTTGCGCAGCATCGGCGACATTGCCGCGCAGTCGCGGGAGGTCCTGATGGCGCAGTTTGGCCGAGCCTATGGCGCCTGGATGCACGACGCCGCCTGGGGCCGCGACGAGCGCCCCGTGGTCACACACAGCGAGCCGGTTTCGATGAGCCGCGAGACCACCTTCGACCGCGACCTGCATGCGGTGCAGGACAAGGCTAAACTGGGCGCCGTGTTCACCGAGCTGTGTGACCGCGTGGCTGAGGACCTGCGTCGCAAGGGCTACGCCGGGCGAACGATCGGCGTCAAACTTCGCTTTGACGACTTCCAGATCGTGACGCGCGACCACTCCGCGGACGGCTATATCAACGACGGCGCCTTGCTGCGCGCCGCCGCCGGTCGAGCCTTGCGCCGCGCCCCCTTGAACAAGCGTTTGCGCTTGTTGGGCGTGCGGGCCGGCAACCTGGCGCGGGTGGCGGATCTCGAGGCGGACGAACTCAACAATCCCCAGGCCATCGAGGGCGTGCCCCTGCGCCCGCCTGCCCATACCCCGAGCAGTCGCAGCGATACGTCTCGCGGCAGCCTGCCCTTGTTTGACGTCAAGCTCGACGAGCTGAAAGCCCGACGCGCTTAACATTCACGCATGAACACGCACACCTGCTTCGACCTGCGCGTGCAGGACCACATTGCACACCTGATCTTCAACCGCCCCGAGGCTCTGAATACCATGGGCCCGGTGTTCTGGCGCGAGCTGGACGAGATCCTGGCGCGGCTGCACAAAGGCAACGAGGCCCGCGTGCTCGTGGTGTCGTCCACCGGCAAGCATTTCAGTGCGGGCATGGCTCTGGACACCTTCGGTGGGGCCATCACGATGGACGACACCAGCCCCGAAGGTCGCGCGGCCATCTTCGATCTGCTGACCAGCCTGCAGGCAACCTTCAGCCGCCTGGAGTCGCTGCGCATGCCGGTTGTCGCCGCGATCCAGGGCGGCTGCATTGGCGGTGCGGTTGATCTGGTGACGGCTTGCTGCATCCGCTTTGCCACGCGCGATGCCTTCTTTTGTATCCAGGAGATCAACATCGGCATGGTGGCCGATGTGGGCACCCTGCAGCGCCTGCCCAAGCTCATTCCCATGGGCATCGCCAAGGAGATGGCCTACACCGGCAGGCGGCTGGGTGCCGATCGCGCCTTGGCCTGCGGACTCGTCAACGAGGTGTTCGACACACCGGCAGCCTTGCTGGAAGCGGCCATGGCCTGTGCTCGCGAGATCACGACCAAGCCGCCGGTGGCAATCTGGGGCAGCAAACAGGCGATCCAGTATGCGCAAGATCACAGCACCGAGGACGCCCTGCGGCAGATGGGCTGGCTGCAGGGTGCCATCTGGAGCAACCAACACGTGCGCGAGGCCATCGTTGCGATGAAGGACAAGCGCGCGGGCTCTTATCCTGATCTACAGGCCTTGCGATCGTTTGAACGGCCTTCCTGACGCGCGACTGACCCGCCTGGGGCGACCCTGCTGAGGTCGTGGGCATTCTGGCCTGCAGAAATGGCGAAGGCTCGACGGGTCCGCGGAATTCAGCTATCTTGTCCGGGCTTCTGCTCGTCTGGGTTTGCGTTTGTTCCTTGGGAAATCGAAGGTGCACGAAAGTCCGTCGCTCGACGTCACTGCATTGTCCGGCTCGTTTGGATTGGTCGCGCTCGATGCGATCTCGGTGCCGTTGATGATCCAGGACGCTGACGGGCGCGTGCAGTATGTCAACCAGGCCCTGCGCCACTTGCTGTCAAGTGGCGACGCGAACGAGTCCAGTTGGGATTTGTGCACCGACCAGCATGCCGCCGTGCTGCAGCAGTTGTGCCAAAAGGCCTTGGCCGATTTCGGCACTGTTTTCAGTGACGAGATCTCATGCACCACACCCACCAGTGCTTTTGACCGGGTGCTTTCGGTGCGTAGTTTTGCCATCGACGGGAACGACGCCAATTCGCGTCTCGTCGTGTTGAGCTTTGTGGACGTGTCGTCGAATCGCTTGCTGCATCGCATGCTTCGATTGGAACGGGAAATTCAGGGATTGCTGCTGGATGAACTCCCACTCGCCGACGTCCTCACGGCGCTGGCCAGGGGCTACGAGGCCTTGTTTCCCCAGCTGCTGTGTTCCGTCTTGCTGCTCGACGCTGCAGCTCGGACGCTGCACACCATTGCCGCCCCCAGTCTTCCCGCGACCTACTGCGCGGCAATCGACGGCACGCCGATCGGTGACCGGGCGGGAAGTTGCGGTACGGCAGCCCACACCCGAGAGTCCGTCTTCGTCGACGACATCGCCTCCGATGCCCGCTGGGAAGATTTCAAGGACCTGGCTATCGCCCACGGCTTGCGTGCCTGCTGGTCGGTCCCGATTCTTAGCGCCAATCGAACGGTGCTGGGGACATTTGCGGTTTATCACACCCAGGTTCAGAAGCCATCCGACGATGAAGTGACGGCAATCAGTGCGGGCGCCAAGCTGGCTTGCCTGGCGATCGAAACCAGCCATCGAAAACGACGCCTGGAGCAGCAACGGGAGACCCTGAGGGATGCCCTGTCCTACCAGGCGGCCATTCTCGAGAACATGTCCGACGGCGTGATCACCATTGATGACCATGGACGGATCAAGTCGTACAACCAGGCAGCCCAGGACATCTTTCAGTGGTCAAGTGCTGAGGCCGTGGGACGAAACGTCAGCATGCTCATGCCATCGCCCCACCGGGAGCAGCATGACCGCTACATTGATGACTACCGCCAAACAGGCGTTGCACGCGTCGTCGGCTTCGCCCGAGACGTCGATGGCCAGCGCAGGGACGGCTCGGTGTTTCCGATCAGCCTGTCTGTTTCTGAAGTGCGCAGTGGCGGCAAGGTCTCTTTCGTCGGGATCGTTCGAGACATCACACAGAGAAAGGCCAACGAAGAGGAAATTCGGAGGCTGGCCTACTACGATCCCCTGACCGAGTTGCCCAACCGGCGGCTGCTGTTCGACCGACTCAAGCAAGCAAAACTCACCTCCGCTCGAACTGGGCAGCACGGTGCGTTGCTGTTTCTGGATCTGGATCATTTCAAGGAGCTCAACGACAGCCTGGGTCACACCTATGGCGACGAACTGCTGCGGAACGTGGCCACGCGATTGCTTGACGCTGTGCGTGAAGGCGACAGTGTGGCTCGACTGGGGGGCGACGAATATGTCGTGCTCATCGAGGCCTTGCACACCGACATGGCCGAAGCGGCACTGCAGGCGGAAGGCGTTGCAAAAAAGGTCATGCATGCCCTGGTTCAGCCCTACAAGCTGTTCGGTCACGACTATCAATGCACGCCCAGCATCGGCATCGCGCTTTTTCTTGAGTCCCACGAATCACAGGACGACATCATCAAGAAGGCCGATGCGGCGATGTACCAGGCCAAGGCGGCAGGACGCAACGCAATCCGGTTCTTCGATGAGGCCATGCAACAGGCGCTGGCCCATCGGGCGCAGCTGGACCGGGAACTGCGGCGAGCGGTTGCAAATGGAGAGTTCATCCTGCACTTCCAGCGCCAGGTGGGACGCGATCAGCAAACCCTTGGGGCAGAGGCATTGATCCGCTGGCAGCATCCGCAGCGAGGACTGATCGGACCGGGTGCCTTCATCGAACTTGCCGAGGAGACCGGTCAGATCATCCTCATCGGAACCTGGGTGATTCGCGAAGCCTGCCGTGTGCTGAAGACCTGGGAACTCGACGCCACTCGCCGTGAATGGACCCTTGCCGTCAACGTCTCCGCTTTGCAGTTTGCGCAGTCCGATTTCGTCGAAGTGGTTGCGCACGCCTTGACCGATTTCGATTTCCGCCCCGAGAAGCTCAAGCTCGAACTGACTGAAAGCATGGTGGTGGGCGACATTGACGGCGTGATCGCCCGAATGCAAGCCATTCGTGATCTTGGCGTCGCCTTTTCGCTGGACGATTTTGGAACGGGATACTCTTCGCTTTCACACCTGAAACGCCTGCCGCTCCATCAGCTCAAGATCGACCAATCCTTCGTCCGAGACCTTTCAACCGATCAGAACGCACAGGCCATTGCTCGCGCGATCATTGGCATGGCGATCAGCCTGGGGCTCTATGTGATCGCCGAAGGCGTCGAGTCATCCGAGCAATTTGCATTTCTGTCATCCCTGGGGTGCCACGCCTTCCAGGGGTATCTCCTGGGGCGCCCGGTCCCTGAAGACGCTCTGTAAGTAGAGCATCTGGCGTGAACCGAGCCGATGCGTTCAGGGCTTGCGGGCGCCTTGCTTGACAAAGGTCAAGACGCGCGCGCCGGCCGCGCTGCACGATTGGTGGCTTCTTTCCTTGGGGGATGTTCCCGTTCGGCATCATGCGACTCAACCTGCCCGTTACCCAGCGCGAATACGACTATCCAGCTGCCAATCTGCTGGTTTCAACCACAGACGCGCAGGGACGTATCACCCACTGCAACCAGGCGTTTGTGCAGGTCAGCGGCTACTCCTATGAGGAGCTGATCGGCCAGCCGCACAACCTGATTCGGCATCCCGACATGCCCGAAGAGGCCTTCAAGGACATGTGGGCGACCATTGGCCGAGGGCGCCCGTGGACGGGCATTGTGAAGAATCGCCGGATCGACGGAGATCATTACTGGGTTGAGGCCAATGTCACGCCGATCGTTGAAAACGGCAAGCCCGTGGGCTACATGTCGGTGCGCTTCAAGCCCACACGGGAGCAGGTACGTGCGGCACAGGCCTTATACGCCGACGTGGTGGCCGAACGCCAGCGTTCTCGACCGCGTTTTCGCCTGCACGCCGGGCACGTGCGCCCCGAAGGCTGGCGCGACACGCTTGGCAAGTTGCATCGACTGACGCTGACGCAGCGTTTGGCGATCGGCTTGTTCTTCATGGTCGCGTTGCCGCTGTTGGCCGGTTCCGTGGGTTGGATGTCCCCGGGCGTTGCAATTGGCCAGGCGGCGGCGCTGTTGGCATTGGCGGCTGTGCTGCTGGGCTGGTTTCGATTTCGGGTGATGACGGCGCTGGACGAGGTGGATCGCTTCGCCGGCGATCTGGCCTCGTGCAACCTGACCACCCAGTTGCAGCGCGAGCATCCCCACGCTCTCACGTCCCTCATGCGTCGCATCTGGCAGATTCAGGTGAACCTGCGGGCGGTGATCGGCGATGTTCGCACCTCGGTCAATGACTTCTCGACAGCGACCCACGACATCGCCGCCGGCAGCGCCGACCTGTCACAGCGAACCGAGGCCCAGGCCGCCGACCTGGAGAAGACCGCCTCGGCGATGGAAGAGATCGCCGGTGCCGTGCGCCAGTCGGCCGAGACCGCTCGCAACGTGGCCGCACACAGCGAAGCCAGTCAGCGCGAGGCCATGCAGGGTGGGCAGGCTGTCGGCCACGCCCACGCAACGATGCACGAGATCAAGGCCTCGTCCACCCAGGTGGAAGGCATCATTTCCATGATCGAAAGCATTGCCTTCCAAACCAACATCCTTGCTCTCAACGCTGCAGTTGAAGCGGCCCGGGCTGGCGATCAGGGGCGCGGGTTCGCCGTGGTCGCCACCGAAGTCCGTGCCCTTGCCCAGCGCTCGGCCAGCGCAGCCAAGGAGATTCGCGAGCTGATTGGAAATTCGGCGCGTCAGATCGAAGCCGGCGCCCAGCACATGGAGGCGGCACGTTCCACGATCGATGGCCTGGTGCAATCGGTGGAACAGGTGACTCAGCTGATGCGGCAGATCACGCACGCATCGGCCGAACAATCCTCTGGAATTGCCGAGGTCAACCGTGCCGTGTCGACGCTGGAATCGACAACACAGCAGAACTCGGCATTGGTGGAGGAGTCCGCGGCCTCGGTGGCCGTGCTGAGCCAGCGCACCGACACGCTGGCGCGAACCGTACAAGTCTTTCGTCTGGCAACGCGATAGCCACGGGCTGGCCTCGCACTGACGTCCGCTGCGCTGGCGCGAGCGCAAGCACCTGCGCGCTGATCCGACCGTATGGATCTATTGACGCGCGGTACGAGCCAGCGACGGCGGCGCATCCGGGTGGCTGCTGCGCCAGGGATTGATGTCGATGCCGCCACGGCGCGTGTAGCGGGCCCAGACTTGAAGCTTCAATGGCCGGCACGCACGCTGGATGTCGACGAACATGCGCTCGACACACTGCTCGTGAAACTCGTTGTGATCGCGAAAGCTCACGATGTAGCGCAACAGACCCGCCTGGTCGATTGGCGGCCCTGCATAACGCACCACCACGCTGCCCCAATCGGGTTGCCCCGTCACCAGGCAATTGCTCTTGAGCAGGTGGCTGTGCAACGTTTCCTCCACAGGCGCCTCGCCAAAGGCGGCTGTGAGGAAATGCGGCGCGGGGGTGTAGGTGTCGCAATCGATGTCCAGCCGATCCAGGCTCAGACCGGGCAGCGCCGCGATGCGCTGTTCGTCGAACCGATCGGGGCCGATCAGGGACACACCGACCGAGCGCACCTGTTGCGCATCCGCGCCGCGCCAGGTGGCCTCGGTCAGATCGCGGCGCAGCGTGTCGCGCAGCTCGGCCACATCACCGATGCGGGTTCCCGAGAAACTGGCCAGGTACAGCTTGAGCGATTTGCTTTCAATGATGCACGGTGACTCGCACGGCACCGTGAACTGGGCCAGCGCCACCTGCGGCTTGCCGCGCGGGTTCAACCACGAAAGCTCATACGCGGTCCAGAGGTCGGCGCCCACAAAGGGCAAGGCGGACAGGACACCAATTTCCTGGCGCTTGCCCAGGCGTTGGAGGGGATGCAACAGCGAAGCATCGTATTGCTGGACGTAGGCGGCTGGTTTTCCCAGTGGCGACAAGGCCAACCCATCCCCAGACGAGGCGGTGCAAGCCACACCAGAACCTGGACGGCTCATGCCGCGTGCGCCTCCCAAAAGGGCAAGACATGGGCCAGCAGGTGCTCACACACGCCAGGAGCCAGGTCGTGACCCATGCCATCGATACCGACAAATTGCGCCTTGGGAATCCGGCGCGCGGTGTCCACGCCGTGGGCAAAAGGCACCAGCGGGTCGGCACGGCCGTGGACGACCAGGGTGGGCAAGGCAATCTGTTGCAGGAGCCGATGGCGCGTGCGGTCGGCTGCAATGGCCACCATTTGCCGCAACGTGCCCTGTGGGTGGTTGCTGCGCCGCAGGCCTGCTCGGATGCGTTCGGCCACAAGGCTTTCGGCTTGGGGGAACCCAGGGCTGCCGATGAGTTTGAGCAAGCGCACGTAGTGGGCGACGAGGACGTCCTCCTCCTGATGGGCAGGTCGCGACAGCATGGCCCGCAGCACCACCGGCTGGGCGCCAGGCAAGCCCGGCGCGCCACTGGAACTCATCACGCTGCACAGACTGCGCAGGCGTTGGGGCGCCAGCAATGCCAGGCGCTGCGCCACCATGCCACCCATGCTCACGCCCAGCACATGGGCACGGGCGATGCCCAGGGCGTCCAACACCCCCAGGCTGTCGCGTGCCATGTCTTCCAGCAGGTACGGGGAGCGCAGCGGCAGGCGCAGGCGATGCAGCAGCGAGGCCCACAGGATGTTGGGCACGCGCAAGTGATCGAAATGCTGGCTCAGACCGATGTCGCGGTTGTCCATTCGCAGCACCCGGTATCCCTGCTCGACCAGGCGTGCCACGAAGGCGTCGGGCCAGGCGATGAGTTGCATTCCGAGGCCCATGATCAGCAGAACCACGGGCCGCGAGGTGTCGCCGGCAGCGCTGTCTTCGATCTCGATGCGAATCCCGTTAGCTATAATTTGCATAGCTAACTGTTGTTATCTGTCGCACGCTACAGCCTACTTTTCTGCAAGACATCAAGAAAATCACTCAAAACGCCCTTGTCGAAGCCATTTGGTGGCAATCCATTTTTCGCCCGCGATCACGGGCGCGCCACCATGCAGTGTGCGCGTGCTGGGGTGAGGGCGGTCGTAGCTGAAGAACACCGCGCAACCGCGCTTGGGCGCAACTTCCAGCCCAATGTCCGGAAAGACCGTGGCGCCGCCCTTCTCGGGTTCGCCGAGGTACATCACCACCGTGCCCACCCGCTGCCCACCACGCTTGAGGATGGTGGGTGTGCCTGGCTCGCCCGGATCGAAATAGTCGTAGTGCGGCTTGTACTCGGCACCCGGCCCGTACCGCAGCACCTGCAGGCCCTCGCCGTTTTCCACTGGCCAATTCAGAAGCCGCGCGATGCGCGCCTCGATGCGCGCGATCAGCTCCGACTCGCCACGCTGGAAGAACATGCCTTGGCTGGTTCGCGCTGAATTGACCTCCTCACCGCCCGTGCGGGTCTCGACGGTGAGCGAGCGCGCCAGGCGCGGCCGGGCCAACTCGATCAGCGCCTCACATTCCTCATCGCCCAACAGCGCGCCAAACACCACCACCTGCGGTGAGGCCACGCTGGCCAACACATGAACGCGCCGATCGACGGCATCCAGGTAAAGAGGTTGATGTTCCAGGCGCGGCCTGGGCAGTTCGGCGGCAGCGGGTGCGGGAGCCGGCGCGACGAAAACCTGCCCCTGCAGATGGGCAGCCAGCGTCGACTCCATGGCTTCGATGGCCACATCCTCCATCCAGCCCGACGCCTTCATCGATTGCAGCACCACCTGGGCCGAGACGCCGGCCTGAGCCTGAGCCACGATCCAGGCGCGCAGCTCGGCGCTGATCGCCTGTCGCTGCGCGAGAGCAGCAGGACCGGCCACGGGCTTGGCGGTCTTTGTCAGGTCGGCGGCGCCGTGCTTGCCTGGGTTGCGGGACGGGGTGCGCATGTTGGTTGCCAATCATGCCACCGCCGCACGGCGGGGCCAGCGTCGCCGAACGTCCGGTTAATGAGGGCCCGCGGCCCTCAGCTCAGATCGCCTGCCAGGGAGGCCAGGGTTTCGTCGACGATCTGAACGTGAGCTGGGTAGTTCGTGTGGTCGCACCCGAGCTTGGCGGCGGCACCCGCCTTGAGGGCGGCAACCACCGGAGCCGGAAACTCGAAACGCACGAAATGCACGGCCGAGGTCTTTTCGTCGGTTTCACGATCGAGGTCCTCGTCGGCAATGGCATACACCCGCGCATAGCCCTGCACCTCCACGAACATGCGGTCCTCGACACCGATCAGACGCGCGAGTTCGCGCTTGCGCTCGTTGACGTCGGGGTACTCGATGAGCATCGTGGCCTTCCAGTTGCTGCCATCGGGCACC
>CAYNWR010000050.1:0-11363 GCA_964400915.1 uncultured Burkholderiaceae bacterium | reverse complement strand
CCGACGGCTACGTGGTGACGGCCGCCGACGTGGAAGCCGAATTGCAGCGCATCGGCCACACGCTCAAGCCCTTGGAGATCGTTGTTGTCAACACGCGCGCCGGTTCGCGCTACGGGCACCCGGACTACGTGAGCGCGGGCGCCGGCATGGGCTACGAGGCCACGATGTACCTGCTCGAGCGCGGCGTGCGCCTGACGGGCACCGACGCCTGGAGTTGGGACGCTCCCTTTGTCCACACCGCGCAAAAGTACGCAGCCACCAAGGACGCCGGACTGATCTGGGAAGGGCACAAGGCCGGCCGCGACATCGGCTACTGCCACCTGGAAAAGCTGCACAACCTGGAAGCGCTGCCGCCCACCGGCTTCTACATCTCGTGCTTCCCGCACAAGATCCGTGGCGCATCGGCCGGCTGGACCCGTGCCGTTGCCATCTTCGATGACGCCTTGATGGCGTCCGCCTGAACCCGCCGCGCAGGAGCCTGCAACATGCCCATCACCCTGGACCACACCCACGACCCGGCTGCGCGCAGCTGGCTTGAATCCGCCAACGGCCACGCCGATTTTCCGATTCAGAACCTGCCGCTTGGAGTCTTCTCCTCGCTGGCCCATCACGACCGGCGGCGCGGTGGTGTCGCCATCGGCGACCAGGTGTTGGACCTCGCCGCGCTCCATCAGAAAAACGTGCTGTCGGGCGTGGCCCAGGCGGCGTGCGAGTTGGCGTCGCAATCAACGCTCAACGCGCTCATGCAGGCAAGCCCGACCATTTGGCGAGCCTTGCGGCATGGCCTGTTCGCCCTGCTGGCCGACAGCGCCCCGGCACAAACGCAGGAGCAGGTGCGGCAATGTCTGCTGCCAGCCGCAAGTGTGCAGTTGCATCTGCCCGTTCATGTGGCCAACTACACCGATTTCTACACGTCCATCCACCATGCGCGCAACGTGGGTCGGGTGGTGCGCCCCGACGACCCGCTCAGCCCCAACTTTGTCTGGCTGCCCATCGCCTATCACGGCCGGGCATCCAGCGTGGTCATCAGCGGCACACCGTTTCGTCGGCCCATGGGACAGGCCAAGGCGCCCCAGGCGGCTTCGCCCAGCTATGGGCCGTGCGCCCGCCTCGATTTTGAGTTGGAGATGGGCATCCTGATCGGTCAGGGCAACGCTTTGGGCGAGCCGGTCAGCCTGGCCGACGCCGAGTCGCGCATCTTCGGCATGTGCCTGCTCAACGACTGGTCGGCGCGGGATCACCAGTTCTGGGAGATGAACCCCTTGGGCCCGTTCCTCGGCAAGAACTTCTGCACCAGCATTTCGCCCTGGGTCGTCACCATGGAGGCACTGGCGCCGTTTCGCGTGCCGGCCGCCGAGCGCCCCGCGCCCGAGCCACAACCGCTGCCGTACCTCGACTCACCCGACAACCGGTCTAGGGGCGGCATCGACGTGCAGTTGAGCGTGGGCATTGAAAGCGAGCAGCACCGCGCCAGCAAGCTGCCGCCCAGCGTGGTGTCGCGCACCAGTTTTCGCCACCAGTACTGGACCCCCGCGCAGATGGTGACCCAACACACCGTGGGCGGCTGCAACCTGCTGCCCGGTGACCTGCTGGGCACCGGCACCATCAGCGGACCCACACCCGATCAGGCCGGCGCCATCGTCGAGCTCAGCCGGGGTGGCACGGTGGATGTTGCGCTGAGCCAGACCGGTGAGGTGCGACGCTTTTTGGCCGATGGCGACTGCGTGGTGCTCAGCGGCTGGTGCGAAAGGGATGGCGCCGCGCGCATCGGTTTTGGTGAATGCCGGGGGACGGTGTTGCCGGCGCTGGGCTGACGCCGCTTTCAGCTTTGCCAACCGACTCGCTAGACGTCGCAGCCTTTACAACTGCACGGCCGCAAACGCGTCGTGCAAGGTGTCGATCCAGGCCTCGATCTCATCGTCGCCGATTTGCAGATGGGCCTGACATTTGCTGCCGTATTGGGTCCATTCGCGAGCAGGCGGCAACTGTTCGTAGCGTGCCACCAGGTGATCGGCCACCAATCCCAGGGCCACCAGATTCTTGACCGTCGGGCTAAAACGTGCCTCGTCCAGGCTGGCGAAGTCGTGGTGCAGCCAGATGGCCTGCGCCACGTCGCTGCTCAGGCGCCAGGTGCGCGCCACGATGGCACCCACCACGGCGTGGTCGGTCTGGTGGTTGGCGTTCTCGGTCTGCGTGAAGCTGCGGTCCTTGCGTGCCAGCGCTTCGGTGAGCGTGCCGCTGTAACCCTTCACGGCCTTCATCAGCACGGGCATGCCCACGTGGCAGAACAGGCCGAAACTGTGCCCCAGGCCCGCGTCGAAGCTGTACAACTGCTGGCCGATGTGTTCACACGCAATGGCCCGGCGCTGCGAGCTTTCCCAGAAGTGATCGAGCGCCGGCGAATGCACGGGCAACGCCTTGCGCACGATGAATTCCGTCAGCAGTTCGATGGCGGGCTGAACACCCAGCACCGTGAGCGCCTGCCCCACCGTCACCACGGGGTGCGTCAGGCCATGCAGGGGGCCATTGGCAGCCCGGATCACGGTGGCGGCCATCGCCACGTCGGCCCCGGCGATCTCGCCGATCTCGCCCACATCGGGCTCGGCGCCGGCCAATGCATCCTGCAGGCGCGCCAGCAGCGCGGGGCACGGGGGGATGACGATCCCACGCAAGGTGGGAAGCTTGCGCGCCGCGTCGATCTGGGCGTCCAGTGGTTCTGACTTCGTGACCATCATGGGGCAACTATAGTCCCCCTTGTTGACCGTCTTGAAACCCCGCACCGCCGGACCTTTGCATGCCCATCTGGACCCGCCCCATCAGCCCGCAGATCCTTGCCGACCTTCACCGCGACACCGCGCCCGAACACCTGGGAATGCAATTTGTCGAGGTGGGCGACGACTTCATCTGCGGTCGCATCCCCGTCGACACCCGCACGCGCCAGCCCTACGGCATCCTGCACGGTGGTGTCAGCGTGGTGCTGGCCGAGACCCTGGGGTCCTGCGGGGCGGGCTTTTCGGTGCCACAGGGGCAACGCGTGGTGGGCCTGGACATCAACGCCAACCACCTCAAGGCCAGCACGCAGGGCTGGGTGACCGGCGTCGCCCGCCCCGTGCACCGCGGTCGTAGCACGCATGTGTGGCAGATCGACCTGCGCAACGACGCGGGCGATCTGACCTGTGTGTCGCGCCTGACGCTGGCGGTGCTGGGCGCCTGAGCCAACCGCCAGCGCCATCAAAAGGCGCTCAGGACTCAACTTTGAGCAATAACTGCCCTTCGCGGTTGTCAAACCTTGTCTGTTTGCTATTGTTTTTGAAGTGATGGTCCGAACGCCGCTGGCGGGCTGCCCAGGCCAGTGCCGCCCCAAGCAGCGCGAGGGCGTCGGTGCCGGGTTCGGGCGCCTCATTGGTTGGCCCGTCGTCGCGCGGAATCAGCGTGAACGGCGTGTCCGAAACGGCAATATCCATGAAGAAGTCAATGCTTGCGCCACCGAGGTCGTCAGCGCTGAAGCCCGTGAGATACGTATCGAAATTCAACCAGCTTTGTGAGTAGCCAAAGGGCGCCTCCGGCAGCGCCTTGACACCGGCGAGTGACCCGGAGAACACACCAGAATCTTCAAACTGACCAATGGATGTGCTTCCGGTCGGCGAATACGTGTGAGCGCCAAAGCGTGTGTAGTCGCTCCAGTGCGCAGTTTTTCTGGGACCGTCGCTGACCACGGCGCGCCACTCCAGCACCCAGTATGCGTTGTGACTCCCATTGGGCATCCCGGTGGTATCGATATAGAACGTCGTACCAATGAAGGCATCGGCCTGGACCCCGAAATCGCCCACCGGGTTGAAGAGGTCCAGGCTCATCTGGTAGTGAAACACGTTGGCAGGCGACGCCTGCACGCCTTGTGTACCGTTGGTCACAGCCACCGATGCGTCGAGACGGGCATCCAGGCCGGGAATGCCCGGCAGTGTGGCGTTGCCATTGGGCTCATGGTGCATGCTCATGCCAAAGGTCTGGCCACTTCCCAGGCTGGTGATGGGTGCGTTGGTGGCCTGGATGGCCGCTGCGGGCGTGCTGCCGTTGCGGCTGATGCCATTTCCCATGTCGACCCAACCCAACTCGGCTCCTCCCGGCGCATGCCCGGCGGCCGACCAATCGCCGCCAAGGGTCGACGACCAGGAAAAGTCCAGCTTGGTGGTTGTGACCACCGTGACCGGCGCGGCGACCGCCTGCGCTGCGCAAAATACCGCGGTGCCCAATGCGGCGAAATGGAAAACGCGAGCTGGCATAAAAAGACCTCCCTGAACAGATTCGACGCAGCGTCGCAAGTGGCGTTGCTGGTGAGACTCGATGCTCTCCACGCCAAGGATCGCCGTCCATAGGCCGAATGACCCATGGCGCAGACGCTGTCGCCCGCTATGCTTGCCGCGATTGAGCGTTAACCATGGACGATCTCGACGGCTTTTCGATTCTGCTGGTGGATGACCATGCGCTGTTTCGCGAGGGACTTGCACTGGCCTTGGCCCATCAGGCACCAGGCTTGCGGCTGATCGCGGTGGCCAGCCTTGATGAGGCCCGGGCCCGGCTGGCGCAGGCGCGCGCCAGTGTCGACCTGGTCTTGATCGACTACCGCCTGCCGGGTGTCGATGGCCTGAAAGGGGCGACGACGTTGCGCTCGGCCTTCCCCCAAACCGCCTGCGCGCTGATGTCGGGCGCCGACGATCCGGCCCTGCCCGAGCGCGCGCGTGCCGCTGGCCTGGCTGGTTTCTTTCACAAGTCGCTGGACGTGGCGCGCCTCGTGGCCGGGCTGCGCCACCTGGCCGCCGGCGAAACCTGTTTTCCCTCAGGCTTTGCGCCGCTGGCCCCGGGAGACGCCGTTGGCACCCAAGGCCTGACCGACCGGCAGCGCGAGGTGCTCGACATGGTGGCTGCCGGTGCCACCAACAAGGAGATTGCCACGCGCCTGGGAATCGCGCCGCACACGGTCAAGAACCATCTGGCGCAGATCTTTGAGCGCCTGGGCGCGGCCAACCGGGCGCAAGCGGCCGCCATGGCGCTGGGCGCGGCCCGTGACTGACGGCACCAGCGCAGTGGCCGAAACCCCGTCAGGCGCGGTCGAGGATTCGATCCGCCGAGAAATCGTCGTCGCCTTGTTTCGCAACCGACCACAGGCCCTGGTGGTGGGCGGGGTCTTCACCTGCATCTATGCCTGGATGTTCCACGGGCTTGTGGCGCCCTGGGCGCTTGGCCTGTGGGTGGTCGGCATGGCCATTGCCACTGTGCACGGCATTCAGGGTTGGCTGGCCTTTCGGCGCGCCGTGCGCGAGCCGGACTGGGATTCGCAGCGCCATCTGAGGAACTACGCGCGCCAGACCTGGCTGGTGGGCTTCCTGCTGGGCTTGACCGGCTGGCTGTTCTATTCACCCGCGTTCGGTGAACTGCGCTGGGTGCCGGTGATGATGCTGCTGTCGTTTGCCACGGGGCTCGTGGCCTTGCTGGCACTGCACCTGCCGCTGTACTACGCGTGGCTGGCGCTGCTGTGCACCCCGCTGGCCCTCCGGTTTTGGGTGTCCGGAGCCCCGGGGGGTTGGGCAGGCGCCGCGCTCTTTGCATTCTTCATCGTCGGCATCGTGCCCTATGCGCGTCGTCAGGCCAAGATCGTTCAGGAAACCACGCGCATCCGCCACGAGAAGGCGGCGCTGGTCACCCAACTGGAGGCCACCACACGCGAATTGGCCCAGGCCAACGAAGCCAAGTCGCGTTTCTTTGCCGCCGCCAGCCACGATTTGCGCCAGCCGGTGCAGGCCATTGGCTACTACACCGAGCTTCTGCACCCTGTCGAGGGCGACGTGCAGACCGTCGACCGCATCCGCCAATGTGTGGCCTCGCTCGACGGCTTGCTGGAAGGGGTGCTGACCCTCGCGCGCCTGGATGCGGGCAAGGTCCACCGGCATGTGTTTGCAGTCGACCTGAGGGCTCTGGCAGAGCGCCTGCGCCAGCTGCACGAGGGGGCGGCGGCGGCACGGGGCCTGCAACTGCGCGTGCGGGTTCCGCCGCAGGCCTGGGCCCTCACCGATGCCGTGCACCTCGAACGTGTGCTGGGCAACCTGCTGGGCAACGCCCTGCGCTACACCGGTCGTGGCGGGGTGTTGCTGGCCGTGCGTGCGCGCGGGCCCCATTGGCGCGTGCAGGTGTACGACACCGGCATCGGCATCGCCGCCGAAGCACAGGCGGCGGTGTTCGACGAGTTCGTGCAACTGGGCAATCCGCAACGCGATGTGATCCAAGGCGTGGGCCTGGGCCTGGCCACCGTCAAACGGCTGTGTGCCCTGCTGGAACACCCGCTGAATCTGCGCTCCCGCGTGGGCCTTGGGAGTGTGTTCTCGATCGACGTGCCGGCCTGCCCACCGCCCCCGAACACGCCCACCGGCGACGCCACAACCGTGATCGCCTCCCATCCACTGCGCGGGCGCGTGCTGGTGGTGGAAGACAACGACGACGTGCGCGACTCGCTCGCCCACATGCTGCGCCACTGGGGCCTGGACTGTGTGGCCTGCGCCGACGGCGCGGCGGCCCTGGCCGCCTGGGTCGACGTGCACAGCGGCCAGCACTTTGACATTGTGCTGTGCGACTGGCGTCTGCCCGGCGCTTTCAACGGCATCGCACTCATTCACCGACTGCGCGAACACCCTGCGGCTGCTGACTGCGCATTCATCCTGATGACGGGAGAACCGCAGGACAGCCTGGGACCACTCCCGGCCGATGTGCAGTTGCTGACCAAGCCCGTGCGCCCGATCCGATTGCGAGCACTGTTGGGCGCCCGGTTGCAAGCCACCCAAACAAACTAGGAGCCTGGTCGGCAGTGCATCCTTCTGAGGGGTGTTGCATTGTATTTAACAATCTGGTTAAATACAGGCATGCCAGACGTGACACCTTTTCAAGCGCCTGCGGCCGATCTGCTGGGTGCGGCCTTTGCTGCGCTGTCCGACCCCACACGCCGCGCCATCCTGTCGCGCCTGGCGCTGGGTGAAGCGCACGTAGGGGAGTTGCTGCTGCCCCTGGGCATGTCGGGTGCGGCCTTGTCGCGCCACCTGCGCGTGCTGGAGCACGCGCAACTGATCGAGCGTCAGGTGCATGCCCAGCGCCGCGTGTGCCGCCTGCGACCCGAGGGGCTGCAGGTGGCGGCCGATTGGCTGGCACCGTATCGCGCGTTCTGGGAGGCCAGCCTGGACCGCCTGGCCGAGGCTGTCGAAGCCCCGGCGCCACCGCACCCCCAAACGTCTTCGTCGCCACCTTCACCCGCACCGACTCCCACAACAACCCCCACCCGCGCCACCGGGCAAGCCCGCCCGCGCGCCAACCGGAGAACCCGATGAACGCACCCGAAACCCACCTGCTCACCATGACGCGGCATTTGCGCGCGCCGGCATCCAAGGTGTACGCCGCCTTCACCAGCGCGGCAGGGCTTGGCGCCTGGCTTGGCCCGCGTGGCATGCAGTTGCGCAACGTGCACTGCGAAGCCCGCCTGGGTGGCGCCTGGGGGGCCGAGATGGTCTCGCGTGAAGGCACGCTGTTTGCCGTCGGCGGCACCTTCACTCACCTCGAGCCCCACAGCCGCGTGGCCTACACCTGGTGCTGGCTGGGTGACCATTCGCCGCTGGCCGGCATGGAAACACACATCGACGTGCGCCTGGTCGAGCACCAGGGCGAGACCGACATGACGATGGTCCACAGTGGGTTTGTGTCCGCAGCCCTGCGCGACAACCACCATGCCGGCTGGACATCCACCTTCAATCGCCTGAGCGATGCCGTGGACCCCCAGGGAACGGCCGGCACGCTGCAGCTGCTGGGCGACGCGCGCTCGAGCTACACCCGCACCGCGCGCATGGCGTTTGCCGAAAAGGGCATTGCCTACACCCTGCAGAACCACGCGCCGAACACACCCGAGATCCTGGCCGTTCATCCCTTCGGCAAGATCCCGGCCTTGCGCGACGGCCCGATCGAGATCTTTGAAACCCAGGCCATCCTGGTCTACCTCGACGAGGCCTTCGACCAGGGCCAGCGCCTGACACCCGGCACCATCATCGGACGCACCCGGTGCGCGCAATGGATCAGCGCCACCAACGCCTACTTCTACGACACCATGGTGCGCCGCTACCTGCTGCAGATCCTGTTTCCCAGGGGTGCGGGTGGACAACCCGACCGCGCCGTGATGGACAGTGCCCTGGCCGAGATGCCACGCCAGTTCGCCGCGCTGGACAAGGCCTACGCCACCAGCGACTGGCTGGCCGGCGAGTTCAGCATGGCCGATCTGTTTCTGGCGCCGATCATGGCCTACCTGCAGCGCATGCCCGAGTCATCCGCGCTGCTGGGCCAGCACCCAAATGTGCTGCGCGCCGCCCAGGCCGTGCAGGCCCGGCCGAGCTTTGCCGCCACGGCCCCTTGAGGGCCTGGGGCCACGCTAAGCCGCATCCTCGCGCGCCAGGCGCTCACTGCGCCAGTACACGTCGTCCCCGCCATCCATGCGGTTGAGCACGCGGGCCAGCACAAACATCAGATCGCTCAGTCGGTTCAGGTATTGCTGGGGTGTGGGGCGCAGGGGCTTGTCGGCCGGCTGGGCCGCGGCCAGGGCGACCACGGCGCGTTCGGCGCGGCGCGCCACCGTGCGGCACACATGCGCCAGGCTGGCCGCGCGGTTGCCGGCTGGCAGGATGAACTCGGCCAGGCGCGGCAGTGTGGCGTTGTGCTGGGCCAGGGCATTGTCCAGCACCAGCACCGCGTCGGCCTTGAGCAGCTCATAACCCGGGATCGACAGCTCGCCACCCAGGTTGAACAGCTGGTGCTGGATCTCGACGAGCAGCTCGCGCACCTCGCCCGGCAGCGCCTCGCACAGCAACACGCCGATGTGGCTGTTGAGCTCGTCCACCTCGCCCATGGCGTGTACGCGCAGGTCGTCCTTGCGGGTGCGGCTGCCGTCGCCCAGGCCGGTGCTGCCGTCATCACCCGTGCGGGTGGCAATTTGTGTGAGTCGGTTGCCCATGCCGGGATTGTGGCAGGGGCGCGCGAGGCCCCAGCAGCCCGCACACCCAGGGCCCACCTTTGCAATACGCGCGGCCTAGAACCCCGCCAGCGTGGCCGTCGCCAGCCATTCGATCTGGCTGCCCAGGTCGAGGATCTTGCCGCCACTGGCTGGGCCGAAATACAGGATGCGGCCTGCAAACGGCGTGGCCAGCCCGATGATCAGGTACGACTGCGTGGCCGGGTAGAACCGGTAGGCATATTCCAGGTCGCTGACGGTGCTGGCCCCCGACGGTGCCAGGTAGGTTGGGAATGTCGCCTCGAAAAAGCGCAGGATGCGCTCCGACGCCGAATTGTTTACGACAACGCTATTGAGGATTGTGATGCGCTTGGTCGCGGAGACCGAACGGCCATCCACCGGGCCGCAGGTGCCGGTCAGAACAACGGGCGTGTCGGCACTGACGTTTGCACCCGTTAAGCGCCCACCGGCTGCGATGGTTGCCGCGGGCGACGCGTCGGCGGCAAGGCATCCGAGGATCGCCCCGGATGGGCAGACAAGCCAGCTGGTGCTGCTGGAATAGTCGCGCGAGCTGCCGTCGCTGAGGGTTCCCGTGATGAGGTAGTTTGCGCTCGTGCCCTCGGTCACCGTCTCCGGCCCCGTGATCGCACACCCGGTCAGCGTTGCCGTGTTGACGATGGTCACGGCCTTGATGGTGCCCATCGTCGCACCGCCAGGCGCCTTGCACGTGCCGAAGAGCAAGACCTTGGTGTTGGCTGCAACCTGGCCGGCGGTGAATATGCCGGCAGATGTGACACTGGCAGCAGTGGACGCACCGGCCGCGGTGCAACCCAGGAAGGCGCCGTCCTGGCAGACCAACCAATTGGCGTTCGTTGTGGATTCAACAGGGCTGCCGTTGGACAGCGTGCCCTTGATCAAGAAGCTGGCACTGGCGCCTTCCGTCACCGCATCTGGGCCCTCGATTGCGCACTGGGTCACGGTCGCGGCGGGGGCCTGTTTCAGGCTCAGGAAGCCCTCGCCGTTGGCGCCCAGCACACGGGCGGGGCTGGACCGCTGCGTCTGACCGACGATGTCGCCCGCCGCAGCGCCTGTTGCCGCGCCCCAGATCCAGACCGAACCGTCGGACTTGAC
The DNA here is from genome assembly GCA_964400915.1 of uncultured Burkholderiaceae bacterium. Taxonomy (GTDB): domain Bacteria; phylum Pseudomonadota; class Gammaproteobacteria; order Burkholderiales; family Burkholderiaceae_C; genus CAYNWR01. The sequence goes on along the minus strand of CAYNWR010000050.1, from coordinate 1,204 downwards.
GGCCACCATGTGATCGAGTCCCGCGGCCGCGTGCACAACGTCCGCGAAATTGGGAATTGCCGTGCGCTTGTTTGTATCGGTCGTGGAGCCGAGGCCCAATTGACCTCTGTTGTTGCTGCCCCAGGTGAAAAGAGCAACGCCACCGGCCGACGACGAAAAGCTGAGCTGGAACGCATGGGCAGCACCACCACCCGCGACCGAGGGCATCGCCGGCGATGGACCACTGGCAGCGAAGACCGCGCCAACAGCCGTTGGCATCACGCCCGTGTTGGTACCGTCCCCCATCTCGCCATTGCTACCAGCACCCCAGGCCCAAGCCGCCAACAGGCTGTATGCATATCCGGTGGCGTTGGCCGCTGCCAGTGGTCCGTTGGCAAGCCCCACGTTGGGCGACGCATTGGCAACCGAGACCGTGGTCGGCAGCTTGTTGGACGTGAGCGGCGCATTGAGCGCCGTGGCCACCAGGCCCCACTGATAGACCTGCGCCGTAGCCGCTGAATTGGCGATGCCAAAGGCCGCTCCAGCGGCAATGGCCGTGATCCCTGCGAGGCCCGGAACCTGCAGGGGTGCTGCCACGGCGGAGTTTGCCGTCACCTGGCCAAGCTGCCCTTGCGTATTGGCGCCCCAGGCCCAGACGGTGCCATCGGTCTTGAGTGCAAGCGCAAAAGCCGAACCGGCCGCAACGGCCTTGAAAGTCGAATGTCCGCCCGCCAAAAGTGTGGGCGTGATGCGGTTGATGGTGGTGTTGTCGCCCACCTGACCGGAGCTGTTGGAGCCCCAGGCCCAAATGGTTCCGTCGGCTTTCAGCGCATAGGAAGTCGAACCGCGGGTGCTGACAGCCACAACCCCCGTCAGGCCGTTGATCTTCGTTGGGAACTTGCGGTCGATGAGATCGCCGTGGCCCAGGTTGCCGAATGTATTGGAGCCCCAGGAGTAAACGCTGCCGTCCTCAGCCAGCGCCAGCGTGTAGCCGAAGCCCCCCGCAACCTGCATCGCCGCTTGTGCACCCAACTGGCCAAGCAGCAGCGCCATCCCTATCGCCCATCGGGCGAGCCCAAGTCGAACCCACATCGGAAGCCTCCCTTTTGCCTGTTGACGAGGTTGCGGCGCGGCAGAAGGAAATGCTCCGCCGCCCGTCCACGCCCCAAAACCTAGGCTAGTCATGCAACGCACACCTGTCCATAGGTCAAATGACCCATGGCGT
>CAYNWR010000049.1:0-11385 GCA_964400915.1 uncultured Burkholderiaceae bacterium | reverse complement strand
GGCAGATCAGCGCCGATGTGGGTGCCGCGGAAACCATCCTGCTGCGCGATGGCTGGCTGACTGAAGGTTCCGGTTCCAATGTCTGGGTGGTCCAGGGTGGAACCGTCCTGGCACCCCCGCGCAGCCCCTACATCCTGGAGGGCATTCGGCTGGCGCTGGTCGAACAGTTGTGCGCTGACGAGGGGATCGCCTTGCAGATGCGCCCAGTGAGCGAGCACGAGCTGCGTCAGGCCGACGAGTTGATGCTGTCCTCGGCCTCCAAGGAACTGCTGCCGGTGTCGAGCCTGGACGGGCATGCCGTGGGCACCGGCAAACCCGGGCCTGTCTACCAGGTGTTGTTCCAGGCCTACCAGCGCGCCAAGGCCACCCAATCGACATGACCACGCCAAAGGCCCACGATGGCGTGCGGGACCCCCGCAAGGATTCGCTGATCGAGTACCCGTCGCGCTTTCCCATCAAGGTCATGGGCGCCAATGTGGACGGGTTTGTCCGCACCGTCACCTCGATCGCCGAGCGCTTCGACCCAGCCTTTGATGCCAGCACGGTCGAACTGCGCGCAAGCCGTGGCGGCAACTACCTGGGGGTCACCATCACCATCACCGCCACCAGCCGCGCCCAACTCGATGGCCTGTACCAGGCGCTTTCCGGCCATCCGATGGTGAAAGTGGTGCTCTGAGGTCTGTCGAGCATGCTGGTGCGCCACCTGGGACGTGTCCACTACGGCCCCGTCTATGAAAATATGAGGGAATTCACCCGCACGCGATCGCCGGATGAGCCTGATCAGCTATGGGTTTGTGAGCATTTTCCAGTCTTTACCTTGGGTCTGGCCGGGCGCCGCGAGCACCTCCTGGACACCCGGGGCGTCCCCGTGGTCCATACCGACCGGGGTGGACAGGTCACCTACCATGGCCCGGGTCAGGTCGTTGCCTACCCCCTGATCGACCTGCGTCGTGCGGGTTACTTTGTCAAGGAATATGTCCATCGGCTTGAGGAAGCGCTTTTGCGCACCCTGTTGCACTGCGGCATCACGGGTCACCGCGTGCGGGGTGCCCCCGGCGTGTACGTGCGGCGGGACGATCCAGCCGGCCATGCCCGCCTTCCTGCAGGATTCAGCGACGCGGATCTGGGCGCGACGCACCCCGAGATCGCCAAGATCGCGGCCCTGGGCATCAAGGTTTCCCGGCATTGCGCCTACCATGGCCTGGCACTGAACGTTTCGATGGACCTGCATCCCTTCACCTTGATCGATCCCTGTGGCTATGTCGGTTTGATGACCACCGACCTTTCTACAATGGGTGCAACGGTGGCACCGGGCGACGTGGCCCAGGAACTCGAACAACAATTGCAGCACGTGCTGGCCCCGCGCAACGGCTGATCAACCAGCTTCCAGATGACCAAGACCGACACCGTCCGAGAACCTCAGCAGGCCCACACCTACGACGCCAGCGCCAAGCAGAAGGCGGCTGCCAAGTTGTCACGGATTCCGGTCAAGGTGGAATCGGCCCCGGTGCTGGCCAAGCCCGATTGGATCCGGGTCAAGGCGGCGAGCACCAACAGCCGCTTCTATGACATCAAGCGCATCCTGCGCGAGCATCAGTTGCACACCGTCTGCGAAGAAGCCTCGTGCCCCAATATTGGCGAGTGCTTTGGCAAGGGCACTGCCACTTTCATGATCATGGGCGACAAATGCACGCGGCGCTGCCCCTTCTGCGACGTGGGTCACGGGCGCCCCGACCCGCTGGATGCGCACGAACCCGAAAAACTCGCGCGGACCATCGCTGCGCTGGGCCTGAAATACGTCGTGATCACGAGTGTGGACCGGGACGATTTGCGTGACGGCGGTGCCGGTCATTTTGTGGAGTGCATCCGCAAGACACGTGAGCATTCCCCCACCACCCGGATCGAGGTGCTGGTGCCCGATTTCCGCGGGCGTGACGACCGCGCCCTGGAGATTCTCAAGGCAGCGCCGCCCGACGTGATGAACCACAACATCGAAACCGTCCCGCGCCTGTATGCACAGGCCCGCCCCGGTTCCGACTACGCCTTCAGTCTCAATCTGCTGAAAAAGTTCAAGGCCCTGTTCCCCCAGATTCCGACCAAGAGCGGCCTTATGGTGGGCCTGGGTGAATCCGACGACGAGATCCTTGCGGTGATGGCGGACATGCGCGCGCACAACATCGACATGTTGACCATTGGGCAATACCTGGCGCCATCGGCCGCGCACCTGCCTGTGCGCCGCTATGTGCACCCGGACACCTTTCGCATGTTTGAGTCAAAGGCCCAGGTCATGGGCTTCTCGCACGCGGCAGTTGGTGCTCTGGTCCGCTCGAGCTACCACGCCGACCAGCAGGCGCATCAGGTGCTGGCCGACGCCGCCGCGCAGGAAGGCCCCGTCGCATGATCAGCTTTGCCCCCAGTCCCAAGCCAGCGGTGCGCTGGTCGATCCGATTCCACACCCTGATTGCTGCGGTGGTCGTCATCTCGATGACGGCGCTGGCGGGTGTTCTGTTGTGGCAAGGCTGGCAGGGCGCGCGGGCGGCCTTGTTCGTGGCCGCCAACCAGAACGCGCACGATGTGGGACGCCTGATCAACGAGAAGGCACGCCGCCTGCTGGCACCGGCCGAAGCCAACCTGCGCCAACTGGCCTTCGACCGCCTCTCATCGGCCGGCACGCTGAACGGGCGCCTGGAAATGGTATCCATGATGGCCGACATGCTGGCCAACAACCAATTGGTGTCTGCGGTGTACGCCGGCTACGTTGACGGCAGCTTCTTTCTGCTGCGACCACTCGACAAACCCGAAATACGTCAACAATTTGAAGCACCACCGCGCGCCACCTTTGTGGTCCAGTCGGTCGAGCGCAGCGGTTCGACCCCGGTGGTGGGCAAGTGGGTCTTCCTCAACGCGAGCCTGCAGCCGCTGGCCACGGTTGAGAAACCCAACTACACCTTTGATCCCCGCGAGCGGCCCTGGTATGACCGGGCCCAGAAGAACAGTGGTCAAAGCCTGACCGATCCCTATATCTTCTTCACCACGCAGCAGATCGGCCTGACACTGAGTGAACGCAGCCGCGATGGGCGGGCCGTGGTGGGCCTTGACGTGACGATCTCGGACCTCAGCAACGAGCTGGGTTCACTGCGCCAGACGCCGCGGACCGAAATCGCCGTGGTCGACGCCCGCAGGCAGGTGGTTGCCTACCCAGACGCCTCGCGCGTCCTGCGGCGTGAGGGCACCGGTGTCGCCTTCAGCACGCTCAATGACCTGGGCGTCCCGGCCTTGCTCGCTCTGATGCAGCATCCGGCGGAGCCTGGCAAACCAACGAGTTTTGAAGTCGGCGGTGAAAGCTGGTTCGGCGTGAAACTCGCGCTCGAAGTGATGCCGGGCAGTGCCATGACCGTGCTTGTCGGTATTCCCGATAGCGAACTGATGGGCGAGATGCGCGCCGCCCTCAACCGGCAGGCGATGTTGGGCTTGATGATCGCTGCCGTGCTGCTGCCACTGGGTTGGATCGCCGGGCGCCAGATCGGTCAAGCGTTGAGCCGCCTGTCGAATCAGGGCCGCGAGCTGGCCCGTTTCCGTTTTGTGCCGTCGGCCGCCCATTCGGATGCCAGTCGCCTGAGTGAGGTGCGCGAACTCGATGGCGTGCTCCAGCGCATGGGGCAGACGGTGCACAACTTTCTGGGCATCAGCGAAACCATCGGCCGCGAAGTCAAGACCGAAGAGATGCTGGAAAAGGTGCTGGATCGCCTGGTGGAGGTCACGCATTGCACGCGCGGCGCTGTCTACCTGCTGTCCCCCGACGCCCAATCGCTGAACCTGGCTGCTGTGTCGCAAAAGGATGGCAGTGTGGGTGTGTTGGCAGCGCCAGCGCCACCCCCACCGCGCATGGGGATCGCAGAAGGCATGGCCATGGCCGAAGACGAGCGCGTGGCGTCGACCACCGAACGGCTGCTGGGCAAGATGGCCCGACGTTCGAGCATGTCCATCCGGCTCAATGGCCGGGGGCGACAGCTCATTGGCCTGCTGGTGCTGGACTACCGGCCTGACGACCAGCACGACAGTGACGATTTCCGGGCTTTTGCCGAAAAGCTCTCCGCATCGCTTGAAGTTTCGATCGAGACGCGAAACCTCATCGAGTCGCAAAAGAAGCTGCTCGACGCCGTGATCCAGCTGCTGGCCGACGCGATCGACGCCAAGAGCCCCTACACGGGTGGTCACTGTGAACGCGTGCCTGCGCTGGCCGAGATGATGCTTGACCACCTCAACACGGCCCCAGACAGCCCTTACGCGGGACGCTGGAACGAGGACGCGCGGTACGAGTTCCGCATGGGCGCGTGGCTGCACGATTGCGGAAAGATCACCAGCCCCGAATACATCATCGACAAGGCAACCAAGCTTGAGACCATTTACAACCGCATCCACGAACTGCGGATGCGCTTTGAGGTCCTCCATCGCGATGCGGTGATCGAACACCTTCAGGCGCTTGCGCGTGGCGAGGATCGGGCTTTGTGGGATGCGCGCCTCGAACAGCGGCATCGGCAGCTGCAGGACGATTTTGCGTTTGTCGCGGCCTGCAATGTCGGCGGGGAGGCGATGGCCGATGGCGACATCAAGCGCCTGCAGTCGATCGCCCGCCAGCCCTGGCTGCGCCATTTCGACGATCGCCTGGGCCTCTCGATGGAAGAGGCGCTGCGCCTGGATCAGATTCCAACTCCAGACCTGCCCGCTGTCGAGCACCTGCTGGCCGATCGACCCGACCACGTCGTTCAATGGGGCGTGCGCCGGCCGCCGGTGGAGCGCGACAATCCCGGCAACCGTTGGGGCTTTGACATGAAGCTGCCCGCCAACCAGCGCAACCTGGGTGAACTGCACAACCTGAGCGTGCGCCGCGGCACGCTGACCGACGAAGACCGTTTTCGCATCAACGAGCACATCGTCCAGACGCTCATCATGCTGCGCAGCCTGCCCTGGCCACCGCACCTGGCCAAAGTGCCGGATATCGCTGCCACCCACCACGAGAAGCTGGATGGCCGTGGATACCCGCGCGGCCTGGGCGACAGCGATCTGACGATCGAAGACCGCATCATGGCGATCGCGGACATTTTTGAAGCCCTGACGGCGGCAGACCGCCCCTACAAATCGCCCAAGACACTCAGCGAATCGTTCTCCATCATGGCTCGGATGGCGCACGACCGCCACATCTGCCCCATGGTTTTCGCGCAGTTCCTGCGCAGCGGTGTTTGGCGCTCGTTTTCGAGCCAGTTCCTGTTGCCGACACAAATCGACGACGTCGATGTCGAAGCGCTGATCGAACGCCTGCCCAAACCTCCGGCCGAGTCAGGCCCGGGCTAGGGCCTCTTCACACGCCGGGAAGAGGCCGCCTTGTGGGCCCACGGTGATTCAGTCGACCTCGATGGCCTTGACCTGCCAGATCGATCGATCCGAAAACTCCTTCTTGGCGAGCAGGGCCTTGTCGTTGTTGAAGGGATAGATCACCCACAGCGGCCCTTTGGTGCGCGGCGGAATCGGCCGGTCGTTGACGCGCAAGGCCAGGACAACCGCCAGCGAGCGCACGTCGTCCAGGGGAATCGCAACCTTGTAATCGTTGACGGCCACGGCACGGATCTGGCCACCTGTCGCTTTGACCGCCGCGAGGACATCGCGCAACAGGGGCCCGGAAAACTTCACCTGCTGGTCTTCCCAGGGGGTGGCGGTTGTGAACGACTGCTGCGGCAGTTTTTCCAGCATGGCCATGTCAAATTGCGCGCCTGCCGGCGAGTTGCGCAGGCCAATTTTTCCCGAGATCAGCAGCACGGGTGCACCCGTGGGTGCGTTCAGGGCCTGAGCGCCAGCCAACCCGGCCAGCCACAGCACCGAAAACCCGGCCAACCACCTCCACCGCCAGCGCTGATCCATTACATCCTCCACTTCATGACTGCTTCAGGCTCAACCTTAGCGCAAACCCAGGCGATTGCCCATGGATGGATTCGGCAGACCGAAAAAAAAGGCCATCCTTGCGGATGGCCTTGTGAAATGCCCCATGCTGGGGCATCGTTGGGAACCTCGTCGGAACTTCGAACCCGAGCAGCCCAAGCAGGCTTGGACGCTCGATGCGTGACAGCAGAATTGACTTTAGGGGGTTCGGGCCTGCCTGCCATCCCCCAAGCAGGGGAAGCACCAGCCCATTCGTGAACTAGTGCGCAGCAACCCGGTTTGGCAGGGACACGACAAACCGGGCCCCACCGCCGGGCCGGTCCTCGCATGTGACGTTGCCGCCATGGCGCTGCGCAATGGAGCGCACCAGAGACAAGCCCAGGCCCACACCGCCTGAAGATTCGGACGCTCCGGCCGAACGGTAGAACGGTTCGAAAATGCGTTCCCGCTCGGCCAGCGGCACACCGGCACCTCGATCCGAGACGGTCAATTCGAGAGCACCCGAAGGCCCGTGTCCGAGCACCGCCAAAACGTCGTGCGCGCCTGCGGGCGCCCCATACCGCAACGCGTTCTCCAACAAGTTTCGCACCAGTCGGCGCAGCAGGCGCGATGAGCCGCTCACCTGCCAGGCGCCGCCTGGCGATGACGGCGTTGCGGTGGATGCCGCAGGGCGGAATCGGGGGTCGGCCGGCGCAGCGGCAGCGTCTGCCGGATCGGCCTCGAACGACACCTGAACGCGGGCACATTCCTCGGCCACCAGCGCCAGCAGGTCCACCGTTTCGACCTCGCCCAGATCGGCCCGCGCGTCGAGCCGACTGGCCAGCAGGATTTCATCGATCAGTTGATCGAGCTCGGCCACATTGCGCGAAATTTCGGCGCGCAAGGCGTCGCTGGGAATCTGCTGCATCAGCTCCACCGCCATGCGGATCCGCGCCAAGGGCGAACGCAGCTCGTGGGAGGCGTTGGCCAACAGGGATTTGTGCGATGCCACCAGCAGCTGCACGCGCTCGGCGGCAGCGTTGAAGCGCTCGGCCAGGCGTCCGATTTCGTCGTCGCCGGTCACGGGGGCCCGCGCGGCGAGGTCGCCCGCACCCCAACGCTCGGCGCTGTGGGCGAGCGCCTCCAGGCGACGCGTCAGGTGCCGCACGATGGGGTACAAGCCCAAGGCCACGGCCACCGCCACAATGCCCAGCACCCAGGCCAGCGTGAATGGTCCTCGCAACAAGGGCCTGGCACCCTCGCGCCCCTGAGGCCCGCCGGGCCTCAGGCCCATGGCATCGGGGGGTCCGGGCGGACGGCCTTCGCGTGGCGGTCGCAAAGGCAACTGGACGTGCAAGGTGGTGCCATCGCGGGTGGGCACCTGAAACTCGATGCCAAAACCCGGCAGGCGAACAGCCCGGGTCAGGGTCTGGCCGATGACCTCGCCCGCTGCGTTGCGGATGATGACCTGCCGTGGCGGGACGTCGTCGAGGTTCGCGCGCCACAAGGCCCAGAAGCTGATGGTCAACACCGCCACGGCAAGCACCACCGCCAACCAGATCTGCAGGTACAGCGGCAACACACGGCGCCTCTGGGGCACTGGGGGCGAATCAGTCCTGCTGGCGGGCAAAGACATAACCGACTCCTCGCACGGTCAGGATCCGGCGCGGGTTCTTCGGATCGGCCTCGATGGCAGCCCGGATGCGCCCCATGTGCACGTCGATCGAGCGGTCGAATGCTTCCAGTTCGCGGCCGCGGACGGCTTCCATGATCTGGTCGCGCGTGAGCACGCGGCCGGCGCGTTCGGCCATCGCCACGAGCAGGTCAAACTGGTAGGACGTGAGATCGCACGTGCCTGCGCCCACCGTCACGACGCGGGCGTCGCGGTCGATCTCCAACGAACCAAAACGCAGGATGTTGCGCGTGCCGCCTTCACTGCCCACCCCCTCGGCGCGTGCCTGGCGTCGCAGGATCGCCCGGATGCGTGCCAGCAACTCGCGCGGCTCGAAAGGCTTGGGCAGGTAGTCGTCGGCGCCGATTTCCAGGCCCACGACACGATCAAGCGCATCGCCCTTGGCCGTGAGCATGAGCACGGGCAGGCGGCCAACCGGGGGGGGCAGCGCCCGGATGTGGCGGCACACATCCAGACCGTCGCCATCGGGCAACATCAGATCGAGGATCACGAGTTGCGGCCACGCTGCGGCGCCCGGCTCCTGCAGGCAGGCCAGGCCGGTGCGGGCATCGGGCGCATGGGTCAGTGCGTACCCCGACTGCTCCAGGTAGGACGCCACCATCTGCGCCAGGCGCGTGTCGTCTTCGATCATCAGCAGAGGGATCGCTGCGGTGGCGGTCATGGGGCAAGGATGGCGGGGGCGCTTCGCGTTCTGCGGGGAACGGGCCACCTATCATCGGCGACCTTGAAGCCCGCACGATATGCGTTTGGGCCGCCCCCCGTAAAGTTAGGTAAATGCCCCATCCGTCCCAGCGCCCTCCCTCGCTGCCCCATCTGACGGCGCTGCTGGACCAGCAAGCGGCGCAACACCCGCATGCGCATGCCCTGCGCGGTCCCAGGACGCCTGATGGCAACGAACCGCCGGCCCTGAGCTATCGCGACTTGAAAGGGCGTGCGATGGCCATGGCTGGCCACCTGGTTGCGCGCCTGGGCGTGCGTGCCGGGGACCGTGTGGCCTACCTGGGCTTCAACCAGACCGACCAGATCGTGTTGCTGTTTGCACTGGGCCACCTGTCGGCCATGCTGGTGCCGCTCAATCACCGATTGGCCCCGGCCGAATGGCAGACCACCCTGGCCGACTGTGGTGCCAGCCTGCTGATCCACGACGAACATTGGGCCCCGGCGGGCGCCGCACTGGCGCAGGCCAGCGCCCTGACCTGCGCGCCGCTGGCGAGCCTTGCCGGGCCGTCAAACGCAGCCGGGCCGGGCGCATGGCCCGCCAGCGCAGCACACCCCGAGACACCCGTCCTGCTCGTCTACACCTCCGGCACCACCGGCCGGCCGCGCGGCGCGGTGCACACCCATGGCAACCTGCTGGCCAACATGGCGATTGCGGCGGGATCGCTCCAGATCGTGCCGCAGGATGTGGTGGCCACCCTGCTGCCGCTGTTTCACGTGGGGGGGCTGTGTATCCAGACCTTGCCGGCGCTGTACGCGGGGGCATCCGTTATCGTCTTCCCGCGCTTTGACCCTGCAGCCGCACTGGATTGCTTTTCCAGCCAGCGCCCCACGCTCACGGTTCAGGTGCCGGCCACGATGAAAGCCCTGATTGAACATCCCGACTGGGCCCGCAGCGACATCTCCTCGCTGCGCGCGATGTGCGCTGGCTCCAGTGTGTTGCCTGCTGCCTTGATCGAAGCGATCCACGCCCGTGGCGTGCCGGTGTGCAATGTCTACGGCGCCACCGAAACCGGGCCCTATTCCATTGCGCTGACGCCCGCGCAGGCCCGAGACCATGTCGGCTCGTGCGGCTGGCCCGCCAGCGCACACCCGAGCCTGGGCCTGCACGTGCAGGCCCGTCTTCAGCCCCTGGACGCCAGCAAGCCGAGCGAAGGGGAGGTGCTGCTGCGCGGGCCCAACGTGGTGGCGCGCTACTGGCCTGAGGTGCCGGCCTGCGACAGCGAGGGCTGGTTCCACACCGGCGATCTGGCCCGTTGCAACAGCGACGGCAGCTACACGATCGTGGGCCGATCAAAGGACCTGATCATCAGCGGCGGTGAGAACATCCACCCCGCCGAGATCGAGCTCGTGCTGGCCGAGCATCCCTGGGTGGCCGAATGCGCCGTGATCGGCATGCCCGACCCCCGATGGGGCGAGACCGTGGCGGCCGTGGTGGTGCTCCAGCCCGATGTTTTCAGCAAAATCAGCCTCGAGCGAGCGTCGAATATCGATAATTCGCTATTAAATTGGGAGCACATCTTGACCGATCACCTGAGCGCCCGCCTCGCTCGCTTCAAGCTGCCGCGGCATTGGTTTGCACGCGACACCCTGCCCCGCACCGCCTTGGGCAAGGTGCAAAAGGGCGACCTCAAGGCCGCTCTGCTGGCGACAGCCCAAGGCACGGATGGAGCGCGTGCATGAGCGCATCGGCCCCAAGTTTCACCGCGCACAACGTCTGCCTGGACGATGGGCATTGGACCTTGCCCAGCGCCGAGCGCCTGGTCGATTCGGCCTGGTTCCGCGCCGCGCGCCGTGTGATCGACCTGGTGTACCCCGATGGCCCGGCCGGGCGCAGCCTGGTGGACCTGGGTTGCCTGGAGGGTGGCTACGCGCTCGAATTCGCCCGCCTGGGTTTCGACGCGCTGGGCATCGAAGCGCGGACCAGCAATTTCGCGGCCTGTGCAGCTGTGCGCGCGGGCGTCCAGCTGCCAGCACCTGCAGCCCTGCGTTACGTGCAGGACGACGTGCGCCACCTGGCCCAGCACGTCGGCCCGTCGGGGGCGTTTGATGTCACCTGGTGCTGTGGTCTGTTCTATCACCTGGACGAACCCAACAGCTTTCTGAAACTGCTGGGGCGGCTCACACACCGCGTGTTGATCCTCAACACCCACTTTGCGCCGCGACACAGCGAGCCCTACCTGTCGCCCCTGCTCCAGCACGACGGCGCCCGCGGCCGCTGGTACCGCGAGTTCGCCGACGGCACGGCCCTGGAAGCACAGGAGCAAAGCCGCTGGGCCTCGTGGGGCAACGAGCAATCGTTCTGGATGACACGCGAGTCGATCCTGCAAACCCTGAGCGACGGCGGCTTCAACACGGTGTTCGAGCAATACGACCCATTGGCCCCCGCCATCGCCGAATCGATGACCACGGGTGCCTATGCGCAGCACCACCGGGGCGTTTTTGTGGGCATCAAGTCGGCGTGATTGCCTGATCGGCCGCGGCCCGCCTCCGCGGCTGCGCCGCCACGTTTCAGCCCCCAACAGTTGCCGTCACACGGGGCGACGCGTACGACCTACGAAGGCACGCGTTGGCCTGGATTCGGCACACGGACGCCCTGCCTGGCCAAGGCCACCAGCGCCAGCACCGGCAAGCCCAGCAAAGCCGTGCAGGCAAAAAACACCGGATACCCATACGCATTGACGAACACCCCCGAAAACCCGGCCACGAACTTGGGCAGCAACAACATCAGCGACGAGAACAAGGCGTACTGCGTGGCCGAATAGCGGATGTTTGTGAGCGACGACAGGTAGGCGATGAAGGCCGCCGAGGCGATGCCACCGGCCAGGTTGTCGGCCGACACCACGGCGATCAGCAGGTGCAGATCGCGCCCGTGCAGGGCCAGTGCGGCAAACAGCAGGTTGCTGGCAGCGCTGAGCACCGCACCCAACATCAAGACGCGCATCACGCCCCAGCGCATGGCCATCACGCCGCCCAGGAATGCACCCGCCAGCGTCATGATCACGCCATACACCTTGCTGACGGCGGCCACCTCGTCCTTGGTGTAGCCCATGTCGACGTAG
>CAYNWR010000048.1:0-11457 GCA_964400915.1 uncultured Burkholderiaceae bacterium | reverse complement strand
TGAGCATCATCAAGGGGGCGCGCAATCTGGACGCGGCCAAGAAGTTCTACGAATGGGCGCTGACGCCGTCCGCACAGGAAATGGCCGCCGCGGCCAAGCAGTTCCAGGTGCCCAGCAACAAGGCGGCCAAGGTCGACGAGCGCGTGCCCGACTTCAAGAAGATCAAGTTCATCAACTACGACTATGCCAAGTACGGCGCCAGTGCCGAGCGGCGGCGCTTGATCGCGCGCTGGGAGAAGGAAGTCAACTCCCTGCCGCGCTGAGCCTGCGCTTGACCTTCCTGTTTCACGGCCCCGTTGGATGAGCGCTGCAACTGCTGCCCGTCGCGGCGTGGGCCCGATCCGAACCTGGATCGTCTTGGGGTTGTTGGCCTATGTGGCCCTGCCGTGGTATGCCATCCAGGACACAGCGTGGTATCAGGTCTTGCCGCAGGTCCTGGGTGGCCCCGAGACCGCTTCGGGCCTGGTGCAGAGCCTGTTGCATGGGCGCAAGTGGCTGTTGCTGGGGCTCATCGGCCTGGTGGTCGCCGCCATTGGCCTGGGATATCCGGCCGGCCGGCAGCAGGGCCGTTGGCTGCTTGCCGGCGGGACCATCGGCGCCTTGGGCCTGGTTCTGACCGGCTTCAGCATTGGTGCCCGCGGATGGAGCTTTGCAGCGTTCAACACCTGGTTTGGCGAACTCGCGATCAATCAGTTCGGCATCGGTGCAGGGGCCTTGGTGGCCTTGCTGGCTTTGGTGATGCTGGCATCTTTCGGGCTTGCTCGGATGGGCTACTTCAAAGGCGACCTGTTCGTGGCTGCGAGTGTCGTGGGTTGCGGACTGGCGCTTGTCCTGTTCATCGCATTCCCGGTTGCCAAGTCGCTGGCCGGCGCCTTCTTTGACGAAGACGGCCGCTGGTCGCTGGCGGCGATGGTGGCACGCCTGGGCAACGAACGGATCTGGGGTCTGGCCTGCGTGACCGGCGGCGTGCGTTGCGGCGTGGCGTGGAACACGCTGGCCCTGGCCTTGCTGACGGCCACCAGCACCACAGTCCTGGGCACGATGTTGGCCCTGCTGGCCGAGCGCGGTGCCACGCGCATGCAGGGTTCGTTGAAGGTGCTGGCGCTGCTGCCCATCATCACGCCGCCCTTTGTGGTGGGCCTGGGCCTGATCCTGTTGTTCGGGCGGGCGGGCGTGCTCAATCAATTGCTGGAATGGGCCTTCGGTATCCCACCCACACGCTGGTTCTATGGCCTGTTTGGCATCTGGCTGGCACAGACCTTTGCATTCACGCCCATCGCGTTCATGATCATGCGTGGGGTGGTGCAAGGGGTTTCACCCAGCCTGGAAGAAGCGGCACAGATGCTGCGGGCCGATCGAAACAAGACCTTCATGACCGTGACCTTGCCGTTGCTCAAACCAGGCTTGGCCAATGCGTTCCTGGTGGGCTTCATCGAGAGCATGGCCGACTTCGGCAACCCGATCATCGTGGGCGGGCAGTATTCGGTGCTGTCCACGGAGATTTTCTTTGCGATTGTGGGTGCCCAATACGATCAGGGACGGGCAGCCTCACTGGCCTGGGTTCTCACCGCTTTCGCCTTGCTGGTGTTTGCCATCCAACGCGGCCTGCTGGGCAAGCAAAACTTCACCACCGTGAGTGGCAAGGGCGACGCCGGTATCGCCATGGCCTTGCCCGATCGTGTGCGCCGCCTCACCCAGGCGGTGGCGGTGCCCTGGATCCTGTTCACCGCGGTGATCTACGTGTTTGCGTTTGCCGGCGGGTTTGTCCAGACCTGGGGTCGCGACTACACACCAACCCTCAACCACTTCAAGACGGCGTTTGCGCTGGAGTGGGGTGAATTCGGCCTGGTGTGGGCAGGCACAGCCTGGAACTCGCTGTTCACAACGATCAAGCTGGCCGGTGTATCGGCGCCCATCACCGCGGCGTTTGGCCTGCTGCTGGCCTGGCTGCTGGCGCGCACCGATTTTCGCGGGCAGGGCGGCTTTGAGTTCCTCGCATTGCTGGCCTTTGCGATTCCTGGAACGGTGCTGGGCGTGAGCTACATCCTGGCCTTCAATGTGCCCCCCGTGGAGCTCACCGGCACGGGACTCATCATCGTGCTGTGTTTCATGTTCCGCAACCTGCCAGTGGGCGTGCGCGCGGGCACCGCAGCTTTCAAGCAATTGGATCGGTCGCTGGACGAAGCATCGGTGATGCTGCGCGCATCCACGGCGCAGACCTTGTTCCAGGTGGTGCTGCCCCTGCTCAAGCCGGCCCTGGTCGCTGCGCTGGTGTACAGCTTTGTGCGGGCCATGACGACGGTGTCGGCCGTGATCTTCCTGGTCACCGCCGAGAACGAACTGGCCACCACCTACATCATCGGGCGGGTGGGCAATGGTGACTATGGGGTGGCCCTGGCCTATTGCACCGTGCTGATCGTTGTGTTGTCGATGGCCACGGCCACGATCCAGCTGCTGGTGGGTGAACGAAAATTGGGCCGGCGCAAAGGACGCTCCGAATGAACCAGGGCATCGAGTTTCGCAATGTGACCAAGCGCTATGGCAGCGATGCTGCAGCGCCCTTGGTGGTCAAGGGCATCAGCTTCGAGGTGCCTGCTGGCACCCTCACCACCATCCTCGGTCCGTCCGGATGCGGCAAGACCACCACCCTGCGCATGATCGCTGGCCTGGAGTCACCCACATCGGGGCAGATCGTCATCGGTGGGCGCGACGTGACCACGCTGGGCCCGGCCGAGCGCAACGTGAGCATGATGTTCCAGAGTTATGCGCTGTTTCCGCACATGAACGTCGTGCAAAACGTGATGTACGGGCTGTCGATGTCGGGTGTGCCCAAGGAACGCGCGCGTGAGCGGGCCGTGGAAACGCTGCGCAATGTGGGCTTGGTCGGGTTCGACGAGCGCCTGCCCAGCGAGCTCTCGGGTGGGCAGCAGCAACGCGTGGCCCTGGCTCGGGCGTTGGTGCTCGAACCCGCGGTGCTGCTGTTCGACGAACCCTTGTCCAACCTGGACGCGCGTCTGCGCCGCGAAATGCGCGAGGAAATCCGCAGCCTTCAGCAGCGGCTGCAACTGACGGTGGCCTACGTCACGCACGATCAAAGCGAGGCCTTGGCCGTGAGCGACCAGATCATCGTGATGGATCAGGGCCTGATCGCCCAGCGCGGAACACCCCAGGGCCTCTACGAACAGCCGCAATCCGAATTCGTTGCGGGGTTCATGGGCGAGGCGATGCTTTTTCCGGCAGTAGCGGCCACCGATGGCTCCGTCTCGCTCGGCCCGTTGGTGTTGCCGGCGCGCGCGGGATTGGCGGCCGGTCCAGTCAAGGTTGCCGTGCGGCCCGAAGCCTGGCTGATCGAGGCCGAAGGCCACATCCTGGGTGCTGGCGCGGTGGAAGATGGCGGCAGCGCGGGCTTGCCGGCGCGTCTGGCCAAGGCCGCCTACCTGGGCAGCATCTACGAATACACTTTTGAGACATCGCTGGGGCGAATCTTTGTGGTGTCGCCCGATCTCGATCGGGTGTTGGCCGTGGGATCCGACGCAACGCTGCGCCTGGCCGGCCACGGCGTGTCCGTGGTGCCCGCCGCGTGAGGCCGCCCCCGCGGGATGCAGCAGAAAACAGGGCTTCCGATATGAACCAGCTCGACGCACTCAAACAATGGACCACCGTGGTGGCCGATACGGGTGACTTCAAGGAACTGGCCGCCTACCGGCCGCAGGACGCCACCACCAATCCTTCCCTGATCCTCAAGGCGGTGCAAAAGCCGGAATACGCGCCCTTGCTGCAGCAGGCCGCGACGCGCTTTGCCGGACGGCCCCTGGACGAGATCGTCGATCGGCTGCTGGTGCGGTTCGGGGCCGAAATCCTGGCGATCATTCCCGGGCGGGTCTCGACCGAGGTTGACGCTCGTCTGAGCTTTGATACCAGCGCGACGGTGACCCGCGCCGAGCGGCTGATCGAGTTGTACCAGGCCGAGGGGATCGACACCCGGCGGGTTCTGATCAAGATTGCCTCCACCTGGGAGGGCATTCGCGCGGCCGAAGTGCTCGAGCGCCGAGGCATCCACACCAACCTCACCCTGCTGTTCTCGTTTTGCCAGGCGGTGGCGTGTGCGCAAGCCAGGGTCAAGCTGATCTCGCCCTTTGTCGGGCGCATCTACGATTGGTACAAGAAGTCGGCCGGCGCCACCTGGGACGAGGCCGCCAACGCAGGCCCTCAGGATCCGGGCGTGAAGTCGGTGCGCCAGATCTTCGACCACTACAAACATTTCGGCATCGCCACCGAAGTGATGGGTGCGAGCTTTCGAAACGTGGGTCAAATCACTGCACTGGCCGGTTGTGACCTGCTCACCATCGCACCCGACCTCTTGGCTCGTCTGCAGGCCGATTCCAGCCCGATTTCAAAGGCTTTGGACGCCCAAGCGATTGTCAAATCTAAACAGGATGCTATAAATTTTGATGAGCCGGGTTTTCGATTTGCGCTCAACCAGGATGCGATGGCCACCGAGAAGCTGGCCGAGGGCATTCGATCATTCGTTGCCGATGCCATCAAGCTCGAACACCTGCTGAAGGCGGCCGCCTGAAGCAGACGTGGTGGCAGGTGAACGCTCGCCTGTTGCCCCGCGGTTCCAGGCTTGGCGTGCACTTGCAAGCCCTTGCGAGAACCCAACGGAAAGCGCGCGTGCACCGATGAACCTTCCATTGCCCCCTTGTCATGAGTCGGCCAGCTGGCGCAATTTGGCGCGCCACGCGAAGGCGCATTTTCAGGATCGTGACGGCGGATTCGATGTCCGGTCGGCGCTCGCGAACGATCCACGACGCGTGGCTGTGTTCAGCCTGCAGGCGCCCGAGGTGTTTGCCGACTGGTCCAAGCACCGCATCGACCCGATTGCCAGCGATCTGCTGCTGCAACTGGCTGGTGAAAGGCAATTGCTCGGGCATCGGGATGCGCTCTTTGCCGGCGAGCCCATCAACAGCACCGAGAAGCGCGCCGTCATGCACTGGCTGCTGCGCACGCCGCGCGATGTGACACCGCCCGTGCACCTGAGGGCGGCTCACGCCGACGTGCATCAGACCCTGGACGCCATGCTGGCGTTTGCCGAGCGCATCCGCAGCGATCCGCAGATCACCGATGTGGTGAACATCGGCATCGGTGGCTCGGATCTCGGGCCGCAGATGGCGGTGCTTGCCTTGAACGAATTTGCACATCGCGGCAAGCGCATGCACTTCGTCTCGAACGTCGACGGGCACGAAATCAACGCCGTGCTCCGTGGCCTGGAGCCGCGGCACACCTTGTTCCTGATTGCGTCGAAGACCTTCACCACGATCGAGACCATGACCAATGCCGCGACGGCGCGGGCGTGGTTCCTCAAGGCCGGGGGGCGCGGTGCGCAGGCCCGGATCGGCCGGCACTTCGCCGCCTTGACCACCAACGTGGCGGCTGCGGCCTCGTTCGGCATCGACACCTGTTTTGGTTTCTGGGACTGGGTGGGTGGTCGGTATTCGATGTGGTCGGCCATCGGACTTCCGATCGCGATCGCTGCAGGGGCCGCGGCGTTTCGGGACCTGCTGGCGGGCGCCCATGCCATGGACCTTCATTTCGCCCGTGCGCCGCTGGCGAACAACCTGCCGGTGCGCCTGGGTCTGCTGGACGTCTGGAACCGCAACTTTCTGCAGTTCTCTCAGCGCAACATCGCGCCCTATCACAGCCACCTGCGGCGCTTGCCCGCGTACCTGCAGCAGTTGGAGATGGAAAGCAATGGCAAGGGGGTCGATGCACAAGGGCGAAGCCTGGCCGTGGGCTCGAGCCCGGCGCTGTGGGGCGAGCCCGGTACCAATGGCCAGCATGCGTTTTTCCAGATGCTGCACCAGGGAACGGATGTGGTGCCGGTCGAGTTTGTGGTGGTGCGCAACCCCTCGCACGCACTGGCAGATCACCACCCCTTGCTGCTCGCCAATGCCATCGCGCAGGCGCAGGCCCTGCTGCAAGGTCAGTCCGACGCGGGCGGGCACCGTCGCTTCACGGGCAACCGACCCAGTACCTTCTTTGTGCTCGATGCGCTGACGCCACGCAGCCTGGGGGCGTTCATTGCCATGTACGAACACCGCGTGTTCACCAGTGGGTCGATCTGGGGAATCAACAGCTTCGATCAGTTCGGTGTTGAACTGGGCAAGGTCCTGGCTAAGGATGTCGTGCTGGCGCTGTCGGGAGCGGGTGACATCGCAGGTGCGGACGCCTCCACGCAGGCCCTGATGCAGCGCCTGCGCAGCGGCGGTGTCGGATGACGGTGGCCCGCGCAGCCAGCCCAGCCGCTGACATCCGCCACATCGTGTTCGATTTTGGCGCGGTGGTGTTGCAATGGAAGCCGACCGACGTCGTGAAACGGCATTTCCCCGAGCGCTGTCCCGATGCGGCGGCAGCACAGGCGTTCGCACGCGCCGTCTTTGCGCATGGGGATTGGCAGCAGTTTGATGCCGGCCTGGCCGATGCGCCCACCACGGGCGCCCGCCTCGCAGCGCGCCTGGAACTGGATGTGCAACGTGTCCATGACATGGTTCATTGCATCGACGACCACTTGCAGCCGATTGCCAGCAGCGTGGCGCTGATCGAATCGCTGCACGAGCGTCGATCCCAGGGGTGGGCCATGGGCCTGCATTTCCTCTCGAACATGCCGGCTCCGTATGCGCGCGGCATCGAAGCGCGCCACGCGTTCATGCGCCATTTCGATTCGGGTGTGTTTTCGGGTGATGTGGGCCTGGCCAAACCCGATCTGGCGATCTACCAGCTTGCGCAGCGCCGCATGGGTGCAGCGCATGGCCATCAGATCCTGTTTCTGGACGACCACGCGGACAACGTGGCAGCCGCCGCGCAGCGCGGCTGGAACACCCTGCATGTGACCGATGTCAGCAGGCTTGCGCAACAGGTTTTTTGTTATTTGGGCCTGTAGCGCTCGTGCATTCTCAATGATCCGCTATCAATTCTGATCGAGCCCGGGGTGATGTCCACGCGCGGGCACCCCATCATCTGAACCCGTTGCCGAAGTCGAACCGGATGGATGGCGGCGATGTCGTCGTCGCAGGCGCGCGTCTTCGTTGGCAGGCACGCGCAGACCCAAAGCCAACACCACACAGAGGTAGAACAACAAGGCCACGCGCGCGGCGTCGATCAGGCTGTCAAAAAACCCCACCACCAGGAACCCCATCAAGCCAGCGGCCACGGCAGGCGCCAGGGGATGACCTCGGGCGGCGCCGAAGCTGACTCGCCACAGCGCACGCCCCACCAACGCCGACCACAACACCAAGCCCACCAGACCCTGCTCGAACAGCACATGCAGCGGCAGGCTCTTGAGGTGCCAGGGCATGTGGTGATGATCGCTGGTGAAGAACCAGCGTGCCAGGTCCGCGCCGAAGTCGCCATTGGCCAGCAACTCCCGGCCGTCCGGGCCTGTGAGTGACAGGCTGCGCACATCGATGGTTTGCCCCTTGCCGGCGACGCTGAAGGTGAACACCACCGGACGTGGCAGCAACCACGAACCACCCAGCGGTGTTTCGCTGTCGAAAGCGAAGCGGACGGTTTGCCAGGCGCCCGGGTCGTCGGATGGGCTGCCCTCCTCCCGCGCTTGGCCGATGGCGGCCACGTGGCTTGGCGCACATGCGCCGGGATAGAGCAAGTGCTTTTCGCAGACTTCGAACAAGAGACTTGCGGATTGCGGCGACCGGACCGTTGCCATCAACTCCACGCGGCCCACGGGCGCCGCGATGCGCTGTGTGATGCGCAGTGCCGATCCCCGCATGTTGTGTTGGCCACCAATCACCCGGACAAAACGCTCGCCATCCAGGGTGGTCAGGCGGTAGTCGCCGATGCGGTCCTCGGGACGCGCCATGAAGAGCCGGCGCGACACGAAGCGACCGGACCCCAGGCCGGTGAACCAGGCGTCGGCGTCGTCGAGCGCCTTCATGCTCGACTGCCAATGCTGCAGCCGACCGGCAAGGTCCTCGGCCCCCGTCTTCATGCGTTCGTTGACGCGGGTGCCACCCAGGAGCACAGCAGCCATGCCTGCGCTCAGCAGCAGTGCGGCGCCAGCGGCCATGGGTTCGCGCCAGGACATGTTGGCCGTGGCCTTGACCGACGCCTCCGCATGCCAGAACCACCAGAGCGGCAAGCTCAGGAACAAAGCGGGCATCGCGGTGACCAGGGCATCGGCTTCGCCCCAGTACCAGGCCACGACCCCGGTCAAGCCCACACAGCAACTCCACACGCTCCCCAGCAGCGCGCCCTGCAAGGGCTTCATCGGTTTGCTGCGCTGCGCATGGCTGTGAACACCAGCCACCAGGGCCAACACCCCTGCCACGGCAAACAGCACGTAGGCTGACCCGGGAAGCGCAAACGCAAGGGCAGCGGCCAAGGTGGTGACGACAAGTGCGAACGGCAGCCCCATCAGCAGCAGGACGCCCGAACCGGTGCGCCGCGCCAGCGTCTGGCTGCCCCGCTGAAGCACCAGTGCCGCCAGGGTGACCAGGTAGGCCGCCAAAGCGCGGTACCCCCCACCGACAAAAACCAAGGCTGCGGCCGGTACACCCACTGCGACCACGACGGTCAACACGCCGCGCGCGCTCCTTGGTGCGGATTCGGCTGCAGGGTGGGGCGCAAGGGTTGCGGCTGGCGCTGCCCCGGCTGATGCTGATGGCGCAATTGATTGGGGTTGAGCGGTCCGCAGGCTGCGCCATTGCGACCAGAACTGCCAGGCGCAGCCGAGCAAGACCGCCAGATACAGGCCGCGCGAGAAACTTGTGAGCACCACGTAGCTTGCCAGGCCGAGCAAGACGTAGGCGCGCATCGCATGTCGCGGTGTGCTGGCCCGCAGCGCTAGCCAGACCGTCAATGGAAACGCCAAGGCAAGGGTGCCATCCAGCGCGGCGCCCCCCACATGCATCTCCCAGAACCAGCTGGTCGTGCGGTAGTCTGCGCTGAAGTTCATCAGCGAGGTGAAGGCTGCGCGCTCCCAGACAGCGCCCAGGCACACCAGCAACAGGCCCAGCACCATGCCCTGCACCCACGCACGCGTGGCCCTCTCCGGTGCACGCCGTGCCACACGCGCCCACCACGGGAAGAGCAGCACCGTCCAGATCATGGGTTTGGCTGCGCGCCAGGCGTGCAAGGGTTCGTGGTAGCCCTGAAACCAATCGAAGTCCCAGCCCCCGGCATCCTCGACACCGATGGCGGCGGTCAGCAGGGTCCAGATCAGGTAAGCGCCCAGCAAGCTGGCCGCAGAGAGGCTCCACTTGAGCGTGCGGCGATGGGTGCGCTGGCGCGACGGAATGGTCACCCGGCCCAGGCGCGCCCAGGCCAGGTAGCCCCCGCAGGCCGAAGCCAGCACCAGAAGGTCAACTTCGTCCACGCCAATCCAGCCGGTCCAGGGTGCCAGCCCCAGCAGCGGCACCAAGCCCAGCATCCAGAAGGGCCAGCGGATCCAGAAGCGATGCGCCAGCGTTGCAACGACCGCTGCGCCCACCAGCGCGGGCCAGGGGCCCAGGGGGTGATTCCAGGCGATCAGGGACGCAGCGAACAGGGCGAGCAGCGCCATGGTGGCCACTGCCGAGCGCAGGGCGGCGGCCAGCGGCCCACTGCCGTCGGTGGTGAGTGTTCGGGTCCTCGATCGACGGAGGGGGGTGTCAGGCACTGGTCTTGGCCATGCGCACACACAGGCGGTACGCTTGTTGCAAGCCTTCGAAGCGCGCGACGCCCTTGCCGGCGAGATCAAAAGCGCTGCCGCTGGCGCAGGTGCACACCGGCACGGGCAGTCCGCCGTGCAAGGTGACACCGCGTTCGAAACCCATCAGTTTCATGGCGATCTGGCCTTGGTCGTGGTACATCGACACCACGGCATCAAAATCGCCGCGCCGGGCGGCAATGAAGACCGTGTCGGGCGAAAAGGGCCCGCGGACGTCCAGGCCCGTTGCCGCCAGCGCGCCCACCGCCGGTTCGATGATTTCAATTTCTTCCATGCCAATCGAACCGCCATCGCCGGCATGGGGGTTGAGCCCCGACACGGCGATGCGTGGCGCTGCGACCCCAGCCTGACGCAAGGCCGTGTCGATCAGGCGCACCGCGTCACCGATGGCGTCGGGGGTGATCAGGGCTGCCACGTCACGCAGCGGCACATGGGAGGTCACGCGCGATGTCCACAGATCACCGGTGATGTTGAATTCGCAGACGAAGCCTGGCGCCGCCAGGGTACGCTGCAGGTGCCGCAGTTCATCCTCTTCAGCAAGACCCCCCAGGCGCAGGGAATGCTTGTTGAAGGGGGCAAAAACAATGCCCTGAACCACACCGTCGCGTGCCAGAGCGGCGGCGCGGTCCAGCGCGGCCATGGCTGCGGCACCCGATTCGACATTGGATGTGCCCAGAACGGGCTCGCGTCCCAAACCCGGCAGTGACAGGAACGTGACGCGCCCCGGCTCGAAGCGCCAGGCGGTGGCCCCTTCGTGCAAAAGCGGATTCAGTTGTGTTCCAGCGATGCGCTCGCCGCTGGCAAGCGCCGAAGGATCGCCGATCAGAAGCACGTCGGCTTCGTCAAAGGTGTCGGCTTGGCTGAGCAACTTGACCGCGATCTCGGGCCCAATGCCCGATGCGTCGCCCAACAGGAATCCGATCACCGGTCGAGTCGCGCGGCCCATCATTCGGCCTTGATGCCGGCGTCGCGGATCAGCCTGCCGAAACGCTCGAACTCGCCGCGGTTGAGATCGCGAAACTGCTCGACGCTGAGCCTGCCGACATCGCCGCCCATGCCTTTGATGCGAGCCTGCACCTCGGGCAGGGACAGGCTGCGACCGAGCTCGGCCACCAGCCGATCAGCGATTGCCTTGGACACCCCGTTGGTTACGAACAGGCCGTACCAGGTGCTCACGTCGGCACCTTTGATGCCCAGCTCGTGCAGGGTAGGAACATCGGGCAGTTCGGGCGAGCGGGCTTCAGCGGCCAAGGCCAGGGGTCGCAGCTTGCCCGAGCGGATCTGACCCATTGCCGATGAGGTGGTGTCGAACATCATCTCGACATTGCCGGCAATCAGATCGATGTGTGCCTGAGAGCTGCCCTTGTAGGGAACGTGGACGGCCTTGACGCTGGTGGCGGCACTGAAGGCCTCACCCGCGATGTGCTGGGTGCTGCCCACGCCGGACGATGCGTATTTGAAGTGCCCGGGCTTGTCGCGCATGCCGGCCAGGAGTTCGCGCACGTTGCGCCAGGGCGATGCCGACGACACCACGAGCACATTGGGCATCACGGCCACCAATCCGACGGGCTGCACGTCCTTCAACGGGTCATAACGCAGCTTGAGCAGATGCGGTGCAATGGCTTGTCCCGTGTTGGTGGCCAGCAGCAAGGTGCTGGCATCCGGACTGGCCGTGGCAGACACTTCCGCCGCGATCGTGTTGGACGCGCCAGCCCGGTTCTCGACCACCACGG